>JBKKBW010000030.1:0-9557 GCA_046713635.1 Dehalococcoidia bacterium | reverse complement strand
ACCCACGCATCGTGGTGCACACGGACGCGGTGCAGGCGGCGGGCTACCTCGACCTCAACGTGGACCGGCTTGGCGTAGACCTGCTTTCGCTGGCGGGGCACAAGATCTACGGCCCGAAGGGCGTCGGTGTTCTCTATGTCAGAACGCGCACGCCGTTCCTGCCGCAGACGCTGGGCGGCTCGCAGGAGAAGAACCGCCGTGCAGGTACCGAGAACGTCGCGGGCGCGATCGGTATGGCGACGGCGCTGAGGCTTGTCGAGCAAGAAAGCGTTGCGAACACTGCCCACGTGCGTGCGCTGCGCGACCGGCTGATCGATGAGCTGCCGGTGCGTATTCCGGGGCTGCATATCACCGGCCCGCTCGATCTGAGTCGGCGCCTGCCGCACAATTTCTCGTGCTGCTTCGAGCGCGTCGAAGGCGAATCGGTGCTACTCCAGCTTGACCTGAACGGCGTGAGCGCGAGCAGCGGCTCGGCATGTACGACAGCATCGTTGGAGCCATCGCACGTGCTGCTGGCCATGCACGTCCAGCGCGAGCTGGCGCGCGGCAGCCTGCGCCTGACGCTGGGCAAGGACAACACGTCCGACGAAATCGACCGTGTGCTGGAGCTGTTGCCTGCCGGGGTCGAAAAGTTGCGTGCGCTGGCGCCGCAACATGCCAGAGCGCGCTAGATGGCCGAGGTCCAGGAGCGGGCCGACGTTGGAGAGCGTGGCGCCCCTACCTACAGGACCGCACCTAGCGTCGCGCGCTATGAGTTTGCCGCGCGCTGGGTGAAGGACGGCATGACGGTGCTGGACTTCGCCTGCGGCACTGGTTATGGGGTTGCGCATCTGGCGACTGCGGGAGGGAACGTTGTCGGTCTCGACAACGCTGTAGACGCCGTCACACAGGCGCGGCAACGATTTGGAGGGTCAAAGGCGCGTTTCGCTGCCGGTGATGCGGCGGCGTTCCCGTTCCGCGGCTCGATGTTCGACCTAATCGTCTGCATGGAAACGATCGAGCATGTCACGGATGTCGACGCGCTGCTCTCCGAAATCAAGCGCGTACTTACGCCAGGCGGAAGCGTGCTTTTTTCCACACCAAACAAGCTGCTGCACAGCCCTAACTCGGAGAAGCCCCTGAACCCGTATCACGTCGTGGAGTACACCATCGAGCAGTTCCGCGATGTCCTTACTCCGTACTTTGTCATCGCCGACATGTATGGTCAGCAACCGCAAGATCCGGCGCGCTCGGCAGCGTTGCGCTGGGCGCCGACGGGGGCGCTGCGGCGTGTGATAGTCAACCTTCCGTTCGTCGGAGCGGTGTTCAGCAAAGGGGCGAGCCGGTTCGTCACCGAAGGGTTGGAGCAGTGCCGCTTCTTCTTCGCGGTCTGCAGGCCGCCTACGGACGGAGCGTAGGCAGTCCCGCTAGAAGGTGCCCGGCGCGACGTCGCGATAGGCGATTAAGACGCGCTGTGCGACGGCGTCCCACGTGAACTCGGCTTCGAGTCGAGCGCGCAGTCGCCGTCCGCGCTCGGGCCATGCCGCGCGATCGGCTAGGGCGCGCTCGATAGCGCGCGCGAATTCCTCGGGCGTCTCACCTGTCGCATAGTATGCTTCGTCGTTCAGTATTTCGCGATTCACGCCGCTATCGATCGCGACCACAGGTAGTGCCATCGCGGCATAGTTGTATAGCTTGCCATTGCCCTCGGTATGACTCACCTTCGGCGCGACGGCAAGATCGACCAATGCGAGCAGGTCCGGCGTCTTGTCGTAATCGACGCGGCCGGTGAACGTCACGCGCCCTTCGATGCCAAGCTGGCTGGCCCGATGCTGCGCATCTTCGACGGGATAGCCCATGACCAGGAAATGGCACTCATCGTGCGTGGCGGCGACGATCTGTGCCGCGCATAGCAGTCGCTCGATGCCTTGCTGCTCCGTCAGCAGCCCGAGGTAGCCGATGATCGTTGCGTCCGCGGGCAAGCCAAGCTTTGCACGCAGAGCGCTGTTGCCGGAACGTGGGCTGAAGATTCCTGGATCGGCGCCGTCCATGACGCGCGTGATGCGCTCTGGCGGCACTCCGAAGCGTTGTTCTAGATCGGTCTGCATGGCCTCCGAGCGAACGAGGATGCGTAGCGCGCGCCGGTCGATCCAGCCTTCGATCCAGCTCACCAAGCGAAACGCCATCGAACCGCGACGCAGCGCATGCTTTTCCGCCATCTCCATCGAAAGGCTGCCTTGGAAATCGAACAGCCAGGGGGTGCCTGTTAACCGCGAGACGATCCAGGCGATGAGCGCTCCTTCGTGGAGGTGTCCATGCAGTACATCCGGCTTGTATCGTCGCGCCACGAGCCATGTTTTGATCAAGAGCAGGCCCCAGAGCGGCAACCGCGTGATAGAGGGACCGACGCGCCCCGCGTCGTATCCAGGCACCGGCCAGGTGCGGTGCACTTTCACATCCGCCACGTCGCGTCCGCTTGGATAGCAGACGACCTCTACGCGCACGCCACGTTGGTGGAGCGCCCGTGCCTGCTCGTACACGGAGACGCCGAAGCCGCGGTCGACAAAGAACGGGCCCGGCGCGATCATTAGAATGCGCGGTGCGCCAATCGTGTTGCTCACGGCTAAAGAGTACAGTGTCCGGTCAGCGCGTCCGGCGCACGATCAGATCGGCGATGAGTGCGAGGACGCCGATCTGCACGCCAGTCATGACCAGCAGGACAGCCGACGCCGTGATGTGCCAGTCGTAGCGAGCGGCGTCAGCGATTGCCTTGGCCCCCCCAAGGAGGACGAGGAGCGCGGCCGGCGGCAACAGCACCCGTAGCGGATCGACGTAGACGACCATGCGTACGATGGCAAGCGCCATATTGTACGTATCACCGACGGGCCGGAACTTCGATTTGCCATCGCGGCGGCTGTACGTGATCGGGACGAAGGCGATCCTTCCACGGTGCGACAGCGTCGCGAGCGTAAGAGTCGTTGAGTTCGAGAAGCCATCCGGAAGCAGTGGTGCGTAGCGAAGCGCGGCTTCGCGTTCGACGACGCGCATGCCGGAGTTTAGATCGCCGACGGCCTGGCCGCTCAGGAATGCCGCGAACCGCCGCAACATGCGTTTCACTACGGCGCGCAGCGGTGCCAGGCTGCCGGCTTCGCTCTGGCGGTCGCCGATCACCTGCTCGTACCCGGCTTCGAGGGCGAGCTGGACCAGCTTTGGCATGTCTTCCGCCGGGTAGGAGCCATCGCCGTCAATGAGCGCGACGTACGTTCCGCGCGCACGGCTGATGCCCATCTTGATCGCTGCGCCCTGTCCCAAGTTCACCGGATGTGTGACGACCGTGGCTCTTGCTGCGCGCGCGCGCTCCGCAGTATCGTCTGTTGAGCCGTCGTCGAGCACTAGGATCTCGACGAAGCCGGCCGGCGTGCGGTCGAATGCAGCGCGCACGCGATCGATTGTCGCCCCGATCGCCCCGGCTTCGTTGTACGCGGGAATGACGACTGTAACGAGGATGTCATCAGCTCCCGTGGTTCGCTGGTCCCGTTCGGTCGTCGTGGCACTCATGCCTCGTGTTCCTTTAGCCATGCCCACTCGGCGGCAATGCCGTCTGCTAACGATACCTTTGGAACGAATCCCAGCCCATCGCGCGCGCGCGAGTTGTCGCCCAGCGTGTGGCGCGCGTCGCCCAAGGCCCCCTCCGCGTGCTCAATGCGAAGCTCGCGTTCCGTGGTGTTCTTGATCATCTCCAACAGGCCGTTGACGCTGATTCGAGAGCCCCCGCAAACGTTGTACAAGCTGTCGCCCGGAGGCGCGCGCATCCCCAACATATGCGCGTCAACAACATCTGCGACGAAGGTGAAGTCTCGCGTCTGTTCCCCATCACCGAAGACGGTGATGGGCTCGTTTCGAAGCGCGGCTGCCAGGAACTTGCGAATCGCCATATCCGGACGTTGACGCGGTCCGTACACAGTGAACAGCCGAAGTGAAACCACTGGCAAGCCGAAGAGCTCGCCGTAGAGCGAGCACAAGTGCTCGGCCGCGAGCTTGGTGACGCCATATGGAGAAACCGGATGCGGCAGCGCTCGCTCGTCCACGGGCAGCTGCTCCGCATTACCGTAGACGGACGACGACGACGCGAACACGAACCTGCTTAGGTGGGAATCCTTCGCCGCCTCGAGCAGGCGCTGCGTCGCTGAGATGTTATTGCGCTCATACTCGGCGAAGCTTGGACCCCAGCTTGGGCGCACTCCCGCTTGCCCCGCGAGGTGAAAGACGAATTCGACGCCCTCTAGTGCTCGCTTAAGATCGATAGCGCAGAGATCTGCTTCGATGAGTTGAAAAGAGCTGTTGGCGCGCGCGGCCGCGATGTTAGACTCTTTTGAACGGCGATCATAGTAGTCGGTAAAGCAATCGACGCCGATTACTTCATGGCCTTCCGTAAGCAGCCGCTCGCTTAGATGCGAGCCTACGAAACCCGCAGCTCCAGTGACGAGGCTGCGCGTCATTGCGAAGCGCCGCCCGGCCGCGGTGTGAAGCCGGTCGCAGCTTTTCGAATGTCGTCGGCAGTCACAGGTCTGATCGTTCGCTCATTGTAGTCGGCAAGATAGAGGTTTCGATCGGGATAGTGCGCGATCAACTCGACGTCAGCTCGGGTTCCCTGCTGCTCGGCCCACACAACATCGTTGTCCAGATTCGGGGAGTTTGTCCAGAACTCACTGCCGTAGCACCACCATCCCGTGCACTTCTTCACGAACACGAGCGCGTTGTGTATGTCCATGTCGTCAGCGATTGTCAGCAATCGATCGTCGCTGAAGTTAAAGTCCTCCAGCTCCGATATCTTGGCTGGAGTGAAAGGGATGCCAGCCCACGCCTGTCGAGTCTGTAGCATCCAGCCAGATGCGCTGAACGCGATAAGTGCAGTCACCACGCCCAACACCCAGACGCCCGTGACCGCTCTTGATGGTGAGGGTGGAGATGTGCTGATTCGTTGGTGAATCCATTCGGCCGCTGTCACGGCGCCGTCGCGCAGGTAGATCGCGCCTCGAGCGGTGAGCAGCATCAAGAACGGAAGGCCCTCATACCAGAAGCGCGGGCCGTTCATCACGGCTGGATTCCTGTACAGGATGTTGAACCACGTCATCGACAAAAAGGCGGCTAGCAGGAAGCAGTCCCAGCGGTGGCGGGATCCCATCAAGAACGGCAGCATTGCGATGCCGAAGCCGACGAAGACGGGCCATCCGCCGGCGACGAGCTGCATCAACGCCAGCAGCTGACGCTGGTTCTGCAGGCCGAACGCTAGCGTGTGCGTCCCACCAAAACCGAGCGTGTCTTCTGAGAACGTACCCTGCTCCGCGTAACCCGACTCCAGGGCATTTCCAGTGGTTGCAAGGTTGTACAACATGTAGAGGCCAAACATCACCAGAGCGCCCCCCGCAAATGCTGCGTACGGCACCAGCCGCGCGCGCAGTTCATGGCTGTCGCGCAGCAACTCGTAGAGCATGAGAGCACCGAACGGAAGCATGAAGGAAAATGCTGGCAGCGGCCGAATGTTGAACAGTAACCCGAAGCACAGGCCGGCTCCCAGCATTGCGGCCCAGCGCCGCGCAGTCTTCCACGTGTAGAACGCGAGGCAGGCGAGGATGACGAACACCGCAGTGTTGTGCGACATGTAGTTGCTGGCCGTCATCTGGAAGAACGGTGAGAAGAGGAGGAGGGCGGCAGCCAGGAGGCCGACAGTAGTACCGTATATCCGCCGCCCGACCAGGTATATGAGGGCGATGCAGGCGGCGCCAAGCAGTGGCGGCACGATCGACGGAAAATGCACGAGCTGGCCAACGGCGAGGAACATGGGGTGTCCGAAGGGATAGTGGCTGAACCAGCGCCCATCGACGACCTGGTCCATGTGCGGATGGAAGATCGAGAAGCTCTCGCTCGTTGCAATGGCGGAGGAACCTGGCGGCGCCGGAGCTGTCAATTGAAACGACGCAAAGATCTTTGATTGGAAGACGTACAGCACGGAATCCGGGACGTGCGGCATGTCGTCTGAAACGAAGAAGAGAATGTACCAAAGAAGCGCGAAGGCGAAGACGCACAGCGAGATCATGAGCTGGCCGCTGGAGTTGGCTATGGCGTCGCCGGACCTGCGGAGCGCGCTTTCGATGCGAGGGTTCCTGAGATATCCGGACGACAAGGCGATCAAGGACGTAACCAAGATCAGTGAAAGCATCGCGGGGTAGGGGCGTAGCATCATTGCGGTTATCGAGCGGATCGACTGGTGTTGGTCGAGTTCCAGCCACTGCCCGGTTACGGCCGTCACGAATGCGCCGTCGCGCCACTGCTGAACGAGCGTGCGATATCCTCGGAAGAAGGGCAGGTCTACCCGCAGCGCTGATTCTGTGTCCTTCATCCACACGAACACCGTGACGTCCGAAACGTTGCGAAGCTTCACGTCAACGAAATAGTTCCGCCACTCCGGCTTCGTCACTTGAATGATCCCGCCAGTGTCTGTCGTCAAGACACCACGTTGTACCTGCCAATCGCCGGTAACCACGTTCCACGCCTCATGCGCTGAACCGTTGATGTCATCGTCAAAGAGGACCTCGCCGGAGCCAGCGTCCGTGATCTTTATTGAGTCGATTCCGACAGGCCCCGCGACGCTGGCGATGTAATCGTTCGCCCTTAGCCGAAAGCCGACACCTCCACCTGAGTGATTGGGGAACTGACCAGTGGCAGCGGTTCTGCCATCGACTGCGACGACGTAACGTGGACCGACCGCTTCTATGCGGATGTCGATCTCTTGCCCGCGCCGGCTCCAGACGTAGAGGGCGATGAGGATCACGTTTACCAGGACGATGAGCCAGAGCGTGGTTGAACGCCATGGAAGCTCTCGGACCAGCCGAGTAGCAATGTCGCGGAGCCGGGCGGAGCCAGAGTCTCGCGGAGGCGCGTTCATGCTGCGCTATTCGCTGGCGCGAGCTCGGCCGACTCCGATATAGGTAAAGCCAGCACGCTTCGCGGCTGCCGCGTCGAGGAGATTGCGTCCGTCGACCAGCACGCGCGCAGCCATTCCGCGCCCAATACGCTCGAGGTCCAACTCGCGAAACTCCGCGTGGTCTGTCGCTAGTATCACCGCATCGCATCCGTCCGTTGCGCTCACAGCGTCTGGAAACAGCGCGGTGTCCGCACCAACGTGCTGCGCAACGGATTCATCTGCCAACGGATCGAACGCGCGGACCCGCGCGCCCCTGTCCCTGAGTGCGGCGATCACCGCGAGCGCAGGAGAACTCCGAGCGTCGAATGTGCCGCCCTTGAAGCTAACCCCGAGCACGGCGACTTGCTTTCCAGCGAGGTCGCCATATATCTCTTCGAGGGCATCTACAACACCCCTGGGCTGACGCTCGTTTGTTTCGATGATCGCTTTGAGGAGCTTAGCGTCGTAGTCGTGCAGCTGTGCTGTGGTGACCAATGCGCGCAGGTCCTTAGGCAGGCAGCTCCCCCCAAAGCCTATTCCGGGCGATAGGTAGGCGTGCGGGCCGATACGTTCGTCGAGGGCCAGCGCGCCGGATATGAGGGAGATATCGGCGCCGACGCGTGCCGCGACGTTCGCGATCTCGTTGATGAAGCTCACGCTCGCGGCGAGGTACGCGTTCGCCGCGTACTTGATCAGCTCGGCTGTTTCGAGATCGACCAGCAAGATGGGGCAGTCGAGCCGCGCGTAGAGCGTCGCGGCGTGACGGGCCGCCTCCTGGCTCGCGCCACCAATGACGATACGATCGGGTTCCAAGAAGTCGTCGACGGCGTGACCTTCGCGGAGAAACTCTGGATTGGCCACGGTTTCCACGTCGCGGCCGAGCTCGCCACGCAGCATCTGCGCCGCCCAGCGGTTCGTCCCCACTGGCACCGTGCTACGCGTGAGGACTGTGGCACTGCTACTGAGCAGAGGCGCAAGCTGGTGAATGGCAGAGGCTATGTGAGAGAGGTCGGCGGTGCCGTCCGGAAGCGGCGGCGTGCCCACAGCCAGGAGCACGAACTCAGCGTCCGGGACTGCTTCGCCGTAATCTGTCGTGAATGACAGCCGTCCGACGTGCACGTTGCGTTGGATGAGCTCATCAAGGCGCGGTTCGTAGAAGGAGGCCTTGCCGCCCTGTAAGGTCGCCACGTGCTGATGGTCCAGGTCAACAGCACAAACGCGGTGGCCGAGCTCGGCCAGGCAGGCGGCCGTGACTGCGCCCGAACGTCCAGCGCCGACGACGCAGACGCGCGCTGTCAAAGAACCCTTCTCGCGGAGGGTGATCCCTCGCTACCAGCAGTTGACATCATGGGCGTACCGAATCATTCTAGGGCCACCTACGTATCACGGGCCAGCTACATAACTTAGCGCCCGTTCAGATAGAGGTACCCGGGTCGATATACAGAATGAGTGGGCGGCAAGAGACGCGTATCTGCCCGAATCATGCAGACGCGTGGAGTTGCAGGAGTGTTGAGTGAGTTGTGAGAACGAGACCGTCCAGGTCCTGCGCGACCGAGGACACAAAGCGACGCCGCAGCGCCTGATGATCCTCTCTGCGCTCCGTCACGCCGAAGGGCATCAGACCGCCGGCGACATCTTCGATCAGGTGCGGGTTGACTACCCGTACGTTGACGTCTCCACGGTTTACCGGACGCTCAGCGTCCTAAAGACCCTTCGGCTCGTGTCTGAAACGGACATGGGCACAGGGGATACGACGTATGAATGGCTTAGGAAGCAGGGCCGTCATCACCACCTGATTTGCCGCGAGTGCGGTGGGATCGCCTCGCTCGAAGGGCGGGTTCTCGAGGACCTGGGTACGCAGATCCTCGCCGAGACAGGTTTCAAGCCAGACATCGATCACTTCGCGATTTTCGGGCTATGCGTCGGCTGCCAGAAGGAAAAGGCCGGCGCTTCACGCAACGGACATTAGCGCATGGCCGCGCTCTGGCGCACTTGACACGTGTTGTAACCCCAGCTAGACTCAACTGCACATGGTTGCAGGAGCGTCTAGTTGAGCTGCGAAACTGAGACCGTTAGCGTCCTTCGCGAGACCGGCCATAAGGCAACACCTCAGCGGCTGATGATTCTGGCCGCGCTCCGGCACGCCGAAGGGCATCTGACGGCATCGGAGATCTACGCGCAAGTCCTGAAAGAGTACCCCTACGTGGACATCTCGACGGTGTACCGCACGCTCAATGTGCTGAGGGACCTCCAGCTAGTTTCTGAGACCGACATGGGGCTCGGTGATACATCGTACGAGTGGGTGGCCCGGGAGGGACGCCACCACCATCTGATATGCCGGGCATGTGACACTGTGGCGTCGCTCGATCACCGCTACCTCGAGGATGTGGGGGCGGAGATACTTTCCGAATCTGGTTTCCGGCCAGACCTGGACCACATCGCGATCTTCGGGCTGTGTGCTACGTGCCAACAACTGGGGAGCGACGATTCGGTGAATCGCCGTTAACGTGGAAGTCGTTCTGTTAGCGATGGGTCTTGGCGGTTCGCTCGGTGTCCTGGGGGGCGCGCTCGCGCTCGGCATTCGGCATGGCATCGACTGGGACCACATCGCGGC
>JBKKBW010000029.1:0-3428 GCA_046713635.1 Dehalococcoidia bacterium | reverse complement strand
GTCGGTGACCACCTACCTTCATTCGTGCGCTTTCTTGGTCGTCGGCAGCGTGAAGTGCTGGGGTGGCAATGGCTACGGTCAACTTGGAGACGGCACGGGACAAAATAGCAGCACTCCAGTTGAGCCCGCCGGTTTGGGCAGCGGAACCATGAGCGTATCTGCCGGTTCCGGCTACGCGTGCTCGGCGATGGCTACGGGAGGGATCAAGTGCTGGGGCAAGAATGACAGTCGCCAACTCGGAGATGGCACGACGACGTGGCGCTATACCCCGGTCGATGTAGTTGCATTCGCCAAGCCCACGCCAACGCCTACAGTTACGCTGACGCCGACGCCTTGTCCCACGGACGGCTGTCCAACGGCCACACCGACGCCAACACCAATCCCTGTGGTGAACGGCTGCGTGAACGCCGATTGCCCGGACTTCTCAATCGGCATCGATGCTCAAGGCGGCACGCTGGACGACTGCAACACCAGCGGGGCGTCGACCACCTGTGTGGTGCATGCAGGCTCTACCTTCCGCATAAACGTGTACTTGGACGACCTGGGTGATGCGCAGGACTTCATCGCCCTAGCCGTGTATATGGACTACACGGGAGTAACGCCCAACGATGGTGTTGATAGCATTTGGCCTGGCTGCGTGCTAGAAGCAGTAGGACCGCCGCCGGAGGCAAACACTGGTTGTGCGGTGGGACCGGCCCAGCCTGCTGTGACGTTTACAGGACGAGTAGCAACGGTCGAATTTACCTGCGCCGCGTCAGGAACGGTCTCGCTCAACCACGACTACCAAGGCTCCTCAGGAGCCAGCACCCTGCTCATCGATGGTGCGACAGAACAAACATGGTGGGAAGAGTCGGCCTCGTCCGAAACGTTGACGGTCGACTGCGAGACGCCGCAGGCGTATCCAGGCGATAGCGACGGCGATGGCTGCCCGGACATGAACGAGGTGCAACCAAGCCCGCTCTCGGGTGGCCAGCGCAACTTCTTGAACTATTGGGACTACTTCAACCCGACGCACGACGGCGAGAACCGCATCGACGACGTGCTGGCGGTGCGCGACCAGTACTTCATCGACGAAGGCGAACCAGGCTACACACAAGACACGGACCGAACGTTAATTGGGCCTAACGTGTGGAACCTTGGCGCGCCGAACGGCCTGCAGCGTGTCGATGACATCCTCAATGTGGTGAACCAGTACTTCCATGACTGCTCGTAGCCAACCAGCAGGGCGAGATATAACCGCTAGCGGCGGCTGTTCGGCCCGCCTCATGCCCTTATGTCGTGCCGTAGACGCGCAAGTTGACCCCGAAAGCTGGGCCGCGTAGGTTGGGAAGGTGGAACGTTTCCCCATTGGCCCGCCAGTTCTTGGCGCTGCCGTCACTGGAATTCTCATCGCAGCCCTCGTCATTGCCACCACGGCTCGACCGTCCAGCGCGGGCAGCCTTCCATCGGAGGGCACGGAGGCTGTCGGCGTCAGTGCCAGCGTTGACATCATCAACCGTCTGGGCGAGGAGACAATCTCGTTTTCTGGCGCCGCCACGATCCAGCGCAGCGATCCACACGACGACGGCGGCGTGCAGGTGATCGATACGGAAATCATCGCGCTGACGTTGACCGGCCAAAGCGAGCAAGGCGAGATCACGGTGGGGCTTTGGGACGGCATCGCCTCGACAGGCGAGATACGCAGCACCTCCGGTGATGGCTTTCCAGCATCGAGCTTCATCGACGTGTACCTCGATGTCGTTGTTCCGGCCAGTGGCTCTCGAACGCCGCCGCCGTTCCATCTGCATAACAAGGCAGCGCTTCATCTTGTGGCGACGTCTGATCTGACGGCATGGCCTCCGGAGAGCGCCGCGTATCAGATGGAGTTCGTAGCGCCGCCACCGGCCTCGCCCACTCCCGGTCCGACGCCTCCCCCTGACACGCCGGACTGTTCGAGCGGCATCAGGCTGATACCGCAACTGCCCGCGGAGAACTGCGTGACTGCCGCGACGGTGACGATTTCCTCGTGCCCGGAGTGCCAGCCGACGGCAACGCCTACCGAAACAGCGACGGCGACACTGACTGCCACCTCGACGCCGACGGAGACGCCAGAACCTTCGCCCACGCCGACGACCACCAATACAGCAACCCCGTCGCCGACCGCGGGCACAACCACGCCCACAGCAACGCCGACCCCCACTGCCACGGCGGAAGCTACCACAACCGCGGAGCCGCCGCCTACGGTCACACCTACGCCTCGTCCAGCCATCGCTGGCAACGGCGATGCGAGTTGCAACGGCGCGACAGACGCCACGGACGCGCTGATCGTCTTGCAATACGACGCACAGCTTCTCGCCGCCGTGGCATGCGCGGAATCCGCCGACACCAACGGCGACGGCTGGAACGACGCACTGGATGCGGCGCTGATCCTGCAGTATGTGGCGGGCCTTCTAGACGAGCTTCCCGTCTAGCGGACGCGCTTGACGCGAATGGCGTCGGGACGTACCGTTCTAGCATGCCCCGTGCCCGCGCTATTCCTCTAGCCATCGCCGCCACCATACTGAGCGCGCTGCTTTGGCTCTCCGTCTTCTCCGGCTCATCCTCCGTCGATGCTCTGCCGCCAGCAGGGACGGATACCATCGGTGTCGAAGCGATCGTCACCGTCGCGACTCGCCTCGGAGACGAGACCTTTCCGCTGAACGGCACCGCGACCATAGTCCGCCAGGCGCCGCATATGGAAGGCGGCGTCGAGGTGGTGGACGCCGAGATCACGGCGATGCAGCTCGATGGCTTCAGCCTGGTCGGCCCTGTTCGAGTGACGGAGAGCGACGCGCTGGTTTCGACGGGCGAAATCCGAAGCCAGCAGGCCGGGCAGGAGTATCCTGCATCCGTCTCCTTCGACGTCTTCTTGCGAGTATCCCTACTTGCGCTGCATAACGATATTCCTCTGCACGTTACGTCGGTAGAGGACATTACTTCGTGGCCGCCGAACGGTGTTAGCCTCGAGCTCGACACGCCGTACAACGTCGATGATGACGGCGACGGCCAGGTCGACGAAGACTCCTCCGACGATGATGGCGATCGTGCTTATGATGAAGACCGGCCTGGCCCGGACCCCGATATACCGGGTGGCGGCTCTGAGTGTCCGCCAAATGCCGACTGCGATGACGAGGAGGGGGAGGACCCGCCGGTGGGCCTCTGTCCTGCGGCTGTGGATGGCGTGGAGACGCTCTGCGACCAAGACGCAGACGGGCAGATCGATGAAGACCCGTCATGCATACCGTTGTTCAACCAGAGCGGCGCTAGTCTGAAAGCGGGCGCCTGCGTCCGCGAGACGACGTTCACGCTGCAAGATCCGGGCTCCATAACGCCCATTCCCTCGCCCGCGGCGTCCGCAACGCCGACGAGCACGCCAATTGTCTCGCCGACGCCGACGCGTACGGCTACCC
>JBKKBW010000028.1:0-15549 GCA_046713635.1 Dehalococcoidia bacterium | reverse complement strand
GCACGGCGGCCGGAGTAGCGGCGATTATTTCCGCCGTGCCTGATCTGCATCACCTCCGCATCGAGCTCGCCCTCGGGTCTGTCGTGGTGATCACGCTGGCCAATCTGCGCGGCATCCGCGAATCGGGCAGCCTGTTCGCCGTGCCGGCGTACTTCTTCATCTTGAGTATGATCACGCTCATCGTGACCGGGCTAGTGCGGCTCATTCTAGGGCACGACATCAACGCTGGCGTTCCAGAGGAAACCATCGTTCCCGGTACGCAGGCGGTGACCATCTTTCTGGTGCTGCGCGCTTTTGCGTCCGGTTCGTCCGCGCTAACGGGAGTCGAGGCAGTCTCCAATGGCGTCACGTCTTTCAAGCCACCAGAGGCGCGAAACGCGAACATCACGCTCGCTTTTATGGCTGCTCTCCTGTCGTTCTTTTTCATCGGGCTCACGATCCTGGCCCACCAGATGGATCCGATACCAGCGCACGAGAAGACGATCGTCGCGCAGCTCGCGGACGGCGTCTTTGGTCACAATGTGCTCTTCTACATGGTCCAGATCGGCACTACGCTGATCCTACTCCTCGCCGCGAACACAAGCTTTGCCGGACTACCGGCGCTGGGGTCTGTGATGGCGAGGGATGGATTCTTACCGCGGCAGTTCGCGTTTCGCGGGGACCGGCTCGCCTTCTCGCATGGCATTATCTTCCTTGGCCTGGCGTCGATCGGGATGCTTATTGCCTTCGGAGCGGATACGCACCGGCTGATCCCGCTCTACGCGGTAGGCGTGTTCACCGGGTTCACTCTTTCGCAGTTCGGCATGGTCCTGCACTGGCGCGGCGATCCTTCGCCGTCGGCGCGCCTTAGTCTGATAGTCAACCTAATCGGCGGTACCGCGACAGGAATTGTGACCATCATCATCGCGGGCACCAAGTTCATAGACGGCGCCTGGATTACGCTGCTGGCCATCGCCGTGCTCACGGTGTTCTTCTACCAGATACACCGTCACTACACGCACGTGCGCAAGCAGCTAGAGGTCGAAGGTCCGATGAGCGAGATGCCTTCGATCGTTACGCCAGCCGATGAAGGGCGGGAGCGGGCCGTGATCATGCCAATCGACGAGTTGAACCAAGCGGTGCTCCATACGCTGGAGTTCGCACGTACGATCTCGGACAACGTCACGGCCGTCCATATCACGGACAACGTCGACGACGGTGAGACGCTCCGGAGCGAATGGGAAGAGACCGTGCCAGAAACGCCGATTGTGATCATTGAGTCGCCGTTCCGTTCATTCCTCGCGCCAATGCTGGCGTACATCGACGGCATCGATCGCGCAGACCCTGGCGCATACATTACGGTCGTGCTGCCGGAATTCGTTCCAGCGCATTTCTGGGAAGGGCTGCTACACAACCAGTCTGCAGGGCGGCTAAAGCGCGCCTTGACTCACCGTCCGAACACGGTGCTCATCAACGTCCCGTATCATTTGCGGTAGCCAACGCGCGATCGAGGTCCTCTTCACTCACAAAGCGGGCTGCCTCCCGTAAGAACTCGCCTACCGTACCCACTCGAACACGTAGCGCGGCGATCTTCAGGCCAATGGGATCCGTTGAGACGGCCTCGTTCGCGTACACGTTGCGAAAGGCAAAGAACGCCTGATTGATGCGCCGATAGGACACCCCTTGATCTGCCAGCTCACGACGCCGCTGCTCCATGAGCACCTCCGCCGCGCTGATCTGACCGAACGCCAGCAGCGCGTCGACGTCCACGCGTAACTGCCTGAGCGCAGCCCCGGCATCAGGACCTGGCTGCCTTGAACGAACGACCAGCTGGTCGTATGGCGGATGCAGCGGGTTCAAAAGCACCACGAGCAGCGAGAGCTCGTTGGCAGCAACCGATGCGACCGTCTCGTTCAGCGTGCGGAGTTCCAGGCTCGAGTAGAAGTTGCGCCCAAGTGGATGAAAGAACAGATACTGATGCACCCATTCGTGCGCCGCGATCTCGACAAGCCGCCGGTAGTCCCAATCCGGTTCGATGAGGCTCGGATACGTCGCCACACCCGCAAGAGGCTCGACCAGCGCCGAGCGTGCTCCTTCTCGCTCCTCGTTGGCTTCGATCGCTACGATCTCCTCGAGCGACAAATCGGCGCGCAATGGTCGCTGGTCGATGAGTTCGATTCGGTCTCGTGAGGAGATGGCCAATTCGTTTGGTGGCTTGTCGAACTCGATGTCCACTGGCGGGAAGACCCAACGTGCAACGGGGAACAGCGGCAACGACGACTCCAACCCGACTTCTTGAAGCACCTCGGAGATGCGGCCTTCGATAATCGCCTCTACATCGTTCTCGATGGCATCGCGCTGCTCCTCCAGATCGTGCCGCTCCCCAGCAGCGGTATCACCCGTGACCCCGGCGGCGCTGAGGCGCTCGATGCGCGCTGTCAGATTCAGGAAGCTCGCCACTCGCGCATCCTCTTCCTGCACGGATAACTTCCCGTGTAGCACTCGACCGCCAAGGTAGAGCCACTTGCCGGGGATGTTCCGCAGTTCCCATTCGACAACGTCGAAGTCGTCCCCAGAGGCAAGGGAGAGTATGAAAGAAATGCTAGAAGTAGCTCCAAACGTCAGGGCGACCAGCACGGCTAGGACGACGCCGGCGCCAACACGGTGGGTTTGTGAGCGCATGGTGACGTGAGGTTAGCCTAGCAACGGTCCATCAGCAATCATCCATAGCAGTGGCTCGTGCTACAATCGCAGTCGAATGGTGAGCACGCCGCAACCTTTGAGCGCCGGGGCTCCGGCTGCCTCGACAAGATTCGCAACGAAGGGGGCGAGTCTAAGTGCCCGCTTCTTCGCCTACCTTATCGATTCGGTTGTGCTCCTCGGCTTCGTTCTAGCGTTCTTGGCACTCGCCGGGCTGGTTCTCTGGCTTTCAAGCAACCTAGGCAAGGAAGATCCCCCGGACTCGGCGTACTACGCGTTCATAGGCATCTTCATTGGCGGCACGATCATCTCATGGTCGGTGTTCAATATCGTTCTCATGCTCTGGCGGCGGCAAACGGCCGGGCAGTACATTGCCGGGCTCCGCATCGTCTGCGCGGATGAAAGCACGCCTTCAACAGGGCAGACGCTGCTCCGTTGGTTCGCGCTGCACCCGCTTCTCTTCCATCCCTTACTCATTCCGGTATGGGCGCTATTCGCTGCCATTACCGTTTCACTCACGCTGAGTCAGTTCGTGTTCGCCGTGACGCTCGGTCTGGTCGCGCTCTGCATCGTCGCACCAGCAGCCGCGCTTGTCGCTGCGCTCCTTGATCGCGATAGGCGTTCGCTGTACGACCGTGCGTCGGGCACCATCGTCATTCCTGTCAAGCGCCGATGAATCAGGCACTCGAGCAGCCCCGTCCTGTCCCGACCGATACACGCCGCCTCCTTCCACGATGGCCGCGCTCAACGAAGTGGCTTTTCGGACCGCTTCTGGTTG
Source organism: Dehalococcoidia bacterium (assembly GCA_046713635.1). Classification (GTDB taxonomy): domain Bacteria; phylum Chloroflexota; class Dehalococcoidia; order DSTF01; family RBG-16-68-14; genus JBBDXS01. The sequence continues at coordinate 12,092 of JBKKBW010000028.1, read as the reverse complement.
TCGACGTGTTCCTCCTGTTGGTTTCGCTCTCGTTGGCGAACGTGACAGCGCCAGGACCAGCCCAGCGAGCGTTAGCGCATAGCGTCGCAATCCTCACAGAAGTGGATGCCTTCCTCGATGCGCACTACGAAACGCTTCAGGTCCAAGCCCAGCAAGGAGCTGGAACAACGATCGTGCTGGCCGACTTCCCCCTACCGGTCAACTTTTCGGCGGATGAGATTGCCGGTGCGGACCGCCAACAGTTCCGCGCGCTGTTGCTCGCTCGCTCCGGAGCGTTGCTCCACGACGAAGGCGTTGCAGCATTTCGCGAAGGCCGGTCAAACGAAATCGACTCGATATCACCACAGGGGGCCGTGCGGGCGGGGCTCGATCTACTGCGCCCGACACCTCATCGCGTGTTCGTCGGCTTGACGATAGGGTTGGCCGCTGTCGGCGCCATACTCTCGATCATTCTCGCGCTCTCAACGCGCGGCTGGGGACGGCTCGTTGCACTCGCCGCGAGCGTCCTCTTTGCGGCAATACCATTCCTCGTACTCGCGATTGCCCTCCGTTTCGCGCTACGCGTGGCCGCCGATGGTGCGGATGACTACGCAACGCGAGAGTTTCTCCAACTAGGACAAGAGTTGGACTGGGCTCCGATCCGAGACGGAATCATCTTCACCGGCGGGGCGGGGCTCGCACTGGCCATCGGCGTGCTTCTTGCGTGGCGGACCGGCGCGCAGCGGCACGTAGACCGCTGAGCGAAACGCTGGGCCAGCCGACCATCGTTGACGCGTAAACAGCCCAATGCTTGAATGTAGACGTCTATGCTTCGAGCGGGAGTAGCTCAGTTGGTAGAGCATTTGCTTCCCAAGCAGAGGGTCGCGAGTTCGAGTCTCGTCTCCCGCTCCAAGATTTCCTGATTCTGGCGACGGCTCCGACGGGGCCAGATCGGCCTGCGTTGGGCGACCATCTAATTTTGAAGCGGGAGACGAGACGGAATGACGACGGGAATCGCAACCGGACTTACCGGCGACTTTTCGGCGGAAACGCCGTTGACTCTCTGGCATGAAGGCCTAACCCCAGAGCAGCGCATAGCGGCTGGCAGCAGCGGCGCAGCTCACCGTATGCTCGCCGGACCCGGTACGGGTAAGACGTTGGTGATGACCCACCACGTCCTTTATTTGGTCCAAGAAAAGGGAGTGCAGTCCGATGACATACTTGTCCTGACGTTTACTCGGGCGGCTACCTTTGAGCTTCGCAAGCGAATAAGACTGGGACTGGGTGAAGGGGGTGGCCTGCCAAAGATATACACCCTGCACGCATTCGCTTTAGGCCAACTGATGCGAAACCAAAAGATGATGCGTGACCTAAACCAACCCCTTCGCATTGCGGACGACTGGGAGCAAAGGTGGATCATCGAGGAAGACCTGAAGCGACTGATTCAGCAGGATGTCGAGTACGTCAAGGATCGCTTCAGTGACCTCTCAGCTGACTGGTCCACGTTGAAAGTAGACGCGGACGAATGGGAAGCGCTGTTTCCAGATCCGCTGTTTCTTGCCACGTGGAGGAAGCACCGCGCTGTCTACGGCTACTCACTACGAGCAGAGCTTGTGTACCAACTGAAGCGATGCATTCAGGAGTTTGGTGAAAAGTTTCTGCTGGATAAGGCTTCTCACGTCCTAGTTGACGAATACCAGGATCTGAATCCGTGCGACTTAGCCGTAATTCGTTACCTCGTGAGTCAGGGTAGTGAGCCTTACGTGGCTGGAGATGACGACCAGAGCATCTATGGCTTCCGTCACGCATTTCCCCGTGGCATTCGGGAGTATCCCGACCAGTACAATCCATGCACTGATGGTCCTCTTACGCTCTGTAAGCGTTGCGACGAAGCCATCTTGGAACTCGGGGTCTTCGTTGCTAAGCAAGATATCGACCGAATACCAAAGGACATTAAACATGAAGAAGGGAGAGAAGGCGGCCACGTCCACATACTCCGCTTTAGAGACCAATACAGAGAAGCCAGCGGCGTTGCAGCTATCACGAAGCACCTGCTCGACTCCGTCGGGTACAGACCGCACGAGGTCTTGATCCTCCTGCGTGCTGACAAGAACCGCGCCTTCAGCAAAGTCTTCAACGATGCCTTCTCGAGTTTGAGCATCCCCGTGGCTACAACCACGGGCGATACGCCATTCGACACGGTCGCAGGCCGAAAGATGCTGAATGTTCTAAGACTTGCTGGCGATTCCGATGACCACTTGGCATTAAGGAGTCTCCTGCAGCTCACGTCGGGAATAGGAGACGCAACGTGGGACAAGCTATACGAGATGGGCGTAAACAACGGTGAGACCTTCTGTCAGACCGTTCGACGCGTGGTTGAGGATCCCAAAATACTGGCCGGTACAGGCGGGCGCGTCGCTAGTGTCGCGACGCTTGTCTGGACTCTTGCAGGCGAGATATCGACTGACCTCAATAAGGTGGAGGCCCCCACAGTAGAGACGTTCAAGGAATACGTCCTTGATGTCGCCAAGAAGGTAGCATCTGGAGAACCGGATCTGGACGAGTTGCTTGTCTATGTCGAGGATCTCATCAGGCTTTCAGAAGCTCGGGACCTCCCGTCATTTTTTCACGCGCTTCAGTCCGTAAGTGATGATGTTGACAATCTCGTTCAAACCGGCAAGGTCAACATCATGACCATGCATAAGGCGAAGGGGTTGACCGCTCCAGTGGTCTTCGTTGTGGCGTGCGACGATGGATTCTTACCCGGGCGGAACGAGGCGGGCCGCGCAGCCGAGGATGAGCGCCGACTGCTGTATGTATCCTTGACTCGCGCGGAGCATCATCTGTACGTAACCTACGCAACAGAGCGCAAGGATCAGCAGTTCCATTCTGGCAGACATGATGAAGATGCGCGAAGGCTCACAAGGTTTCTTCGTGACGCACCTCTGCAACCGGAGAGTGGATCGCAGTTCGCACATGAGCTGGGGGATGATATGGCGTGCTGTTCCCCAAAAGCCACCCGCACTGTGGGGGCTCACAGTGGGCCCCACGTATAATTGGCTTGCTGGCGCAAGCCGATTCCGCGGCCAGTCGCTGCACGGCACTGCGTTCCGCCACTCGGGCTGGCCTGGCTGACCAGAGACAGGAATTGCTGCATTGAGGCTGACCGAACTGACCCCAGGCACCCTGCTGGAGGGAATCATCCCGGGCCGAGCTGTGACAGTCGTCAGCATCTCGCGCCACGGCGATTCCGCTTCCACGGTCGTCTTTAGAGACGAGACCACCGGGGCCGTAGATCAGCAACTCGTGTTTGCCGCCGACCAGGACCGGCTTCGAATTATCGAGGGCGGCCGAGCTTGGGCTTTCGATGCGGAAGCGCCCTCTCAACTACAGCGTGACCCGCAACCCAAGTGGTGGAGTGTTGGGAGATAGCCTCCCGATGGCGGCGGGCGCGCGGCCTATAACGGCGGTGCGGCTGTTTGGTGTCGCCTCGAGTTTAGGTTCGGGATGCGGGGCGTGGAGGAGGAAAGGATAACCACCGGACTATGGGCCCAGTCGGACACATCGAACAACTCCGTGATCAGTCTGGTTTCCATATGGTTTCTAGCATCTGGGCCTCCGCCCAAACCTCAACACGCTCCGCTAAAGCCTCAATGTCCGGGACCAATCCATCGACAGCCAGCTCGACGACAACGTCCTTCAGCGCTCTGCCTTTTCGCCTGCTCTCAAAAGGAAAGTCAACAACTCTCTTGAATGTCGCGAGCCCACGAGGATGGCCCATTGGTGAAGTGCTCCCCGTGTTCATCGGAGTTAGCCAGATGATATTCTCGTGCGCCAGGATCATCTTCTTAGTGCTGACTGTAATCACAGTATGAGGCCGCGTCCTATAACTGGAGGCATTGAGAAACGTCTTCAGTCGATCAGTCGTCGTCCAGAAGAACACCTTGCCGTTTAGCAGGCGATACCACTCCGAAACGCCAGTTCCGTCGACGAGCGCCTTCTCAAGCTTCGTGTCAGATATGGGTTTGTTGTCCCGGATGACAGCCTGTGGCAGGCCGGGGTGCTTGATCGTGACAGCCTCTGGCCGGCGGCACTCTTCTATATGCTTTCGAGCTGCACCTACGACCTCATATAAATCGAGGAGCGCGGACGTGCTCCTGAGGCCGTGCGTTTGCATGTTCGGCCAACTTTCAGGTTCGGCCATGTGGTAGAGATGTGGGTAGTTGTCAACCAACTCCTCCGGTGTCACCCTTACCACGCTCGCCGATCAATGATGCCATGGTAGTGGAAGCGAGTCGAGATCAGAGAAACTGGAGCGCTCGCTACACGCTCAACCTGCTCGACAAAGGCCATCGTTTCCAGTGTCAGCTGTTCATACCTTCGGGCCTTCGCATTAGTTGCTGAAATGTAGTCCGCGAAAGTTAGCGCTATATCCGTCGGCGCATTTAACGACGTTGCCCGACTCAACAGTGACCAATCAAATCTTGCAATTCTTCGCGCCCTGTTGGTAGTAGATGTCCGCTCGACGGCTTTTAGTTCTGCTTCGTCTAACCCCGCCTTCGCCGCAATCTCCGACAGACTAATTTCCCCTTTCATTGGACCTGAAGACCTTCCTGTTGGACTTTCGACTCTAATTGGGAAGGTCCTGCACACCATGATCACGCGCCGCACGCGGGTTGGCGATATCCCGGCCTCCGCGAGGCAGCCGGATACTGTGGTATCGCGCGACGTGACATATGGATACGGTCCATGGTAGAGGCTTAGGGCGGTCCCCTGAGTTCCTTCAAGGAAGACCCGGCCCGAGGCCGAAAAGACTTCATCCAGGACATCTCTGGCCGCCCGAAGATAGGGCTTTAGCTCGGCAATATCGCCTGCCAGTTGGACACCACCGCATCGACCCATAATTCTACGCGCCGTAGCTGCGCCGACGCCTTGGCCGGTGGAGCCTATGCATGCCATCAGCTCCTTCTCTTCCGCAATGTCCTCCTCCGAAATAGTCATCGCATTGGGGTCAATGGACAGTCTTCGTGCGTCAACGTTGGATTCAGCAATTTCCTTCTGAAGCGATGCTACGTTTAGAACAGCGCCCGGTCCAATTAGTAGACGCGCATTGCTCGTATTAGTGCCGGAAGGCAATTGATGATGCGTTACGATCTTTGATTCCAACTTCACCTTATGGCCAGCGTTCGGACCTCCCACGCGCACCAAGAGATCATACTCTTTGGCAAGGTACGAGGCGATGTTTCCCTTCCCTTCGCTCCCGTATTGCCCTCCGACTAGTACGTCGACTAGTGGTAGGTCTCGACCCGAGTAAAGGCGGAGCCATGACGCCACGAGGACAAACACATCCTCAGGATCGTACTCGGATGTGTCAATCACCAGATCAGCATGTGAAGCAAGCGACTCAACCTGAGCCTCCGTTGCATTCTTCCTGACCATTGCGTAGTCGGCTAGTTCTCGAATAGGAGAACGGCGCCTCTTATAACGCTTGACCAGAGTCTCGGTGGCCGCCGTCAGATGAACATGTGCAACCCGCCGGCCAAGTGCTCTGCGGATAGCGGTAATTTGACCAACAATTCTGACGGAATCGACGGTAACCCCTACGCCTTCTTCAACGGCAACCACCCTACTGAGCTCGTTCGCCACCCATTCTCCCGAGGTTTGCTTATCTAATCGCTCCCCCTCGTCTTGAAGGTCCTTGCGATCGAGTGCGGCGCCGTCCCTTTGTAAGCGTTCCTCAAGCAATGCACTGGTCCGAAACCGACGAATTCTAAGACGTTCCTCGAGAGTAATGGCCAGCGTTGATTTGCCGACTCCCACGGGACCTGATATCAAGATTACTTTGCCAATCACGGAAGCTCTCAGATCACTTTAAGAACGACTCTTGCCTCTCATATACGCGTTCCGGCGGGGTGTAGACGATGACGGATATCCCGCGACCGCAAATTTCATTATCAATCAACTCTTCAACGACCTCCCATTTTCCTCCGGCTAGTCCAGTTCCGATGCGGGGAGTATGAATTGTCGCTTGCCGCTCAACGGCGAGGCTGCCAACCTCGAACAAGCACGCAGTCAACGCGTCGTAGCGTATCCGCGCATCCTTCGACGGACCATATCCGTGTTGAGCAACCATGCTCACAACTGCAAGGCCCTTCTGCACTTCGAAGGCATGTACTTTCCCGAGTTCTCGATTCCGTCCCGACTGCATCCACCACTTCTGGAAATCCGCCTGAGCATCCGGCCACTTCGCTGCCACAACGCGGGCAAATCCGGCTCCCCATGTAGAGGTACGGTCATTCACGACCTGCAGAATCATCCGATACCCGCCACCACGCGGTTGAGTCGCATCGCCAAATAGGAACTCTAGTCGCCGCCGGCGCTCCTGCTTGCTCTTTGTCGACAAGACTCCCACCACACGCGGCCACTCGCTGTCGGGATACGGTGGGACTCCCACGCATTCGACATGAAGGTCGGGCAACAATGTATGCCATGACTCGTTGCCCTTCGCCGTGAAGCCGATGGCCGTGCACTCTGCTAGCAGACTATCAGTCGGTACGAGGATGCCCACGGGGATCCTCACTGGCCAAGTCTTTGACGGGACGAGGTAATCGAGACGATAACGGGCATCATTGTGATCTTCGCTATTGCGTGCTGCAGCAAAGGCGGCACATTGCCTCTTACTGAGTTTCGCATATCTTAAGACCAGCGCCTCCGCCGAGACACGGTATTGCTCCCGCAAGACCATTAGACGCTCAATGTTTACGGGCTCGTCTGCTAACTCACCAAATGTTCCGACTGGCATCAGCAACTCTGCAGCCGCTACGTTGCACAAGAGCTCCAGTTGCCAATCGTCGCTCCTTACCCTTCCTGCCCCGCGATTCCGTACTGTCTCTGCACAGTCCGGGAAGAATGTGTGCGCCAATTCATGTGCTACGGAGAAACTGATCCGGGCAAACGGGCGGTTTGGGTTGTATTCAATGCGCACTTTTCGGGATCCACTTGGAACGGTGCGCGCATCTGTCAGATTTTCTCTTGGCTCAACAGGAATCCGAAGGATGTCTGCTAGCTTGAAGGGATCGAACGGGGGGCCTGCCCAGCCCTGCTCAATAGCCCTCAAGGCCACGCTTCGCGCCCTGTTCGCGATCGCCTCGACTGGGTCGTCACGCCCGGCAAATTGAACAACTGAGGGGTTGGTCCACTGAGTCCCCATGTCGCTCACACTAGACCATTTGTGCGCATCCTGCAAGGCAATCTGCTTATGTTCGGTTGCTTTGCAGACTCAACCTCGCCTAACCTTGCTTGCCGACGAGTATCGGACAGCAAGTGGAGGGTCCCTGCGACCAAGTGACGATGACCGTTTCCTTAAACCCTGACGACAACATTTCCCCTCTTGATTATCGATACCTGCGGTCCGACGAACCGGCGGTCGCCGCTATCCGAGACCTTCTGACTGAAGAAGCATTCGTCCGCTATATGGCTAGGGTTGAGGCAGCGTTGGCCACCTCCTTCGCCGATCTGGGCCTCTGCTCAACCGCCGCAGCTGCCGAGATTGGAGAGGCCGCTGCCCACGTAACAGCTGCTCACGTACACGAGGAAGAAGCGCGCACGGGACACGCCGTTCGGGCGCTAGTGAACTGTATACGATCCCGCGTGGGCCCAGAGGCTGCCAGGTACGTGCATCTCTTTGCCACGTCCTCTGACATTATTGACACAGCGAACGCTCTCCGAAATCGAGAGTTCTGTTTTCGAGTCCTCTTACCGAACCTCATATCGCTTATGCGCGCACTCGCCGATATCGCCGACGGCCACGCCGAAACGAAGCAAGTTGGAAGAACTCACGGCATGTTCGCTGAGCCCGTGACGTTCGGATTCGCCATGTCCTACCACCTCGACCGGCTAACCTCTCGGACCCTATCCTTGTTTTGCGTGGCCCGCGAGCTAACCGGCAAGATTTCCGGAGCCGTCGGGGCGTACAACTCAATGTCTCTCCAATGGCCAGATGATCCTTCATGCCTCGAGGCCGCGGTCCTAAAACGGCTTGGGCTGCCCTACCCCAAGACCGCTGTATCGTCACAAATCAGTCAACCAGAGCCTGTGGTTGACCTCGCCTATAACGCCATCACCTGCTTCGGTGTGATCGCTAACTTAGCCGACGACATGAGGCATTTGCATCGTAGCGAGATTGGCGAGGTACAGGAGTCTTCATCAAAGAACCGCGTCGGTTCATCGACAATGCCGCACAAGCGCAACCCCTCAACGTTCGAAACAATCAAGAGCCTCTGGAAAGAGTTCTCCCCGCGAATAATCACGTCCCTCTCTGATCAAATCTCAGAGCATCAGCGGGACCTAACAAATTCCGCATCTAGCAGGTTTAACCCTGAGATACTTGCATCGCTTGCATACGTCTCTACTAGGATGGAGACTGCGATGCGCGACCTTGAAATTGACACCGATCGAATGGCTGGCAACCTTGCTGGCGCCGTCCGCGACATCTCGTCCGAGCCACTCTATATTGCACTGTCTCTAGCCGGCATCGACGACGCCCATGAAGTCGTGAGACACTTGGCAGAAACTGCAAGGCTTGAATCCAGAAGCCTCATCGACTCTGCCCGAGCAGACGACCAGCTCCGAGCGATTATCGACGGCCTTCAACATCAAACGGGCAAGGTACTCACCGATATGTCACTGTACGTCGGACACGCCTCTGTAATAGCAAGAGCCACCGCTGCCAAGAGCCGGCAACAGGCGCAGCAGCTGGTGGATCGTCTCAAGGAACTCGAATCCTCGACGAGCTGACTTTCTTGGATTGATCGCCAAATTGACAGCTCTATTGGGAAATGCGAAGCTTTGTTTTGATTTTGGGGCGCCAACTCCGCCCGTCTGATCGCCAATCGCATTCTCAGCTAGTGAGATGATCTCAATGGAAGGTAATCCGTTCCAGACGCGCGAGGCGAATATTGTCGAGAACCAACGACTTCGCGTTCCTCAAAGGGAAGCCTATCTAGAGTTGGTGCGCTTCGCGCACGAATCACGCGGCAAGGAAAGGGAAGTCGGAATCGTCCTGCCGGTTGGTTGCGGCAAGTCAGGCTGTATCACTCTCACGCCGTTTGCGTTCAAAGCAAGGCGAAGCCTTGTTGTGGCTCCTGGGGTTCGCATCGCGTCGCAGCTGCGCGACGACTTCGACCCAGCGCGCGCGAGCATGTTCTATATCAAGTGCGGCATTCTAGACGGACAGCCTTACCCGGAACCCGTTGAGATCAGGGGCACGACAACGAACACCGCTGACCTTGAGCAAGCCGACGTTGTCATTACCAACATTCAACAGCTTCAGGGGCCGGGTAACCGGTGGATCGAGACTCTGCCCGTGGACTTCTTCGACCTTATCTTGTTTGACGAAGGGCACCACAACGTGGCGGAGAGCTGGGAGGCTCTCAGGTCCCGGTTTCCCAGCGCGAAGATAGTCAACTTCAGCGCAACCCCGACCCGCGCTGACGGCCAGCTTATGGCAGGCAGGATACTCTACTCCTACCCCATATTCCGCGCCATCCGCGAAGGCTACGTGAAGCGCCTCAAGGCGATCGTTCTCAATCCGCGCACGCTCCGCTACGTCCGGCGAGATGACGGAAAGGAATTCGAAGTCAACCTTGATGAAGTGCGCCAACTCGGCGAACAGGACGCCGATTTCCGACGGAGCATCGTCACTTCAGCCGAAACCCTCATGACTATTGTTGACGCCTCAATTCGGGAGCTCGAGAAGTTGCGGGAGGCGACAGATGAAAAGCGGCTGAAGATCATTGCGTCTGCGCTGAATTATGAACATTGCCGGCAGATCGTCGAAGCGTACAGCGCTCGCGGTCGGCGGGCGGATTACGTTCATTCACGCGAGGGCAGCGACGCCAACGAACGCGTGATGCAGAAGCTTGAAAGCCACCAACTCGATGTTATCGTCCAAGTTCGTAAACTCGGGGAAGGGTTCGACCATCCTTTTCTAGCGGTTGCGGCCGTCTTCAGTATCTTCACGAATCTATCGCCGTTCGTTCAGTTTGTCGGCCGCATTATGCGCGTAATCAAGCACGACGCGCCCGGCCACCCGCTAAATAACGGCGTGGTCGTCTTTCATGCCGGCGCCAATATCGCAAGCCGGTGGGAGGACTTCCAGCAATACAGCGAGGCCGATCGCGAATTCTTTGATCAGCTATTGCCTCTAGAGGGGCTGGATTTTTCGAACAGCGATGAACTTGAGGTTGCTCCCCTCCCGTCCTCTGAGCGGTATCCACCGGCGGTTGACGTGCTTAGCCAAACCGAGGTGCGCCTCAGCGAAATTCCCCTCATTAGGGATGATCCAGAAGCTCTAGCCGCTCTGCTGGCGCTTCAGGACAAGGGGTTCACCGCCGAGCAGGTGAAGCAAGCCTATGAGGAGCTACAGCCAGTTCCGGTCACAAAGGTGCGACAACGTCAGGCGATGCGCGCGAGTCTTGACCATCGCGTGCGCACGGAAGCAGCTCGCATCTTGCATGAGCGAAAACTCAATTCGGAAGGTCGTGATCTCGATCGGCAGCGGCTCGGGCGAACCAATCTTGTCGTCATGAAGACGGCAATTGATCGCCACCTCAATACCACAGTAGGCCACAAGGCGGGCGAACGAAGCGAATTTACGCAGGCGCAGCTCGACCAGATCGACAAGGAATTTGCCGCGATCCTGGACGACGCAATTGAGGAAGTCTTCAATGCCAAGAATTAGATCCATTGTGCTCCACGTTGAGGTGGATGAGGCGAAGAGAGCCCACAACTGCCAGGGGAATGCCCGTCACCGCATCAGCAAGGGGGATGGGCGCTTGAAGGTGATCAATGGCCGAAGCTGGGACCATTACTGCTGCCCCTGTGCCGCCGTCATCGTCAGCCGTGATATCGAGAGACTTCAGTTGTTGCAACGTCAGTTTCACATTGCCACCGCCCGATGAGGTTGTGGTACAGCCCAGGCGAATCATCGAGAGTAGACGCGCCCCTCCGGAAGTGCGTCGCATGGCGTCGCACAATATGCATTGGGCGGCGGAAGCGTCTAGACCCACGCGTCAGCCGCTGAAGCTATAACCCGCAGTAAACCCCGCCTGATATCGCCTGGAGGTCGTCCGTGTGGGTACAATCGTGCCAAACGCACTCTGCCCGCGGCTTCGCTGGCGGTCCAAACGAGGGTGAGCATCAATGAAGACTGTCCGAGACGCCTGCACCCTGCAGCCGAACGCACTGTCGATCAAGCTGAGCGATCAGGTGGAACAGCTTGACGAGCTCATCTCCACCGAAGGCGATGGCGCTGCGTTCTTTGAGAAGACTCATATCACACATGGCATGCAGGACCTGATTACCGAGGGAATAGCGCGCCTCGCGGGGGCTTCATCACAAGCGGTCTTTCACTTGAAGCAGGCAATGGGTGGCGGGAAGACGCACCTCCTCGTCGGATTCGGACTCCTCGTCAAGCATCCGCAGCTGCGCAAGACATACTGCGCAGCAATGCCACATGCGTCCGATTTCGATACCGCCGACATAGCTGCCTTCAATGGCCGCAACAGCCCCGACCACTTCTTCTGGGGCGAGATAGCCAACCAGCTCGGAAAGGGAGAGCAGTTCAAGCAGTTCTGGACGAGTGGCCCGAAGGCACCAGACGAAAAGGATTGGCTCGCGTTATTCGACGGCGATCGCCCAATTCTCATCCTGCTCGATGAGATGCCGCCATACTTCCACTATCTCGACACGCAGAAGGTAGGAGGCGGCACCGTCGCTGACATCGCGACGCGAGCGTTTGCCAATCTGCTGACAGCGGCCGGAAAGAAAAAGAATGTCTGCGTCGTAGTCTCCGACTTGGCTGCCGCCTATGACACCGGTGCGAGACTCATTAACCGTGCGCTCGAGGACGCTAGATCGGAGCTCGGACGGCAGGAACGCAATATCACTCCGGTCGATCTAGCAGCCAACGAAATATACGACATCCTCCGTAAGCGGCTCTTCAAGTCTCTCCCCGACAAAGCAGAGATCGAGGACATTGGCCATGCGTTCGGGCGAAAGCTCGAAGAAGCTGTGAAGTCTAAGACAGCTAACCGCGGTGCGGAGGCTATCAC
>JBKKBW010000027.1:0-5511 GCA_046713635.1 Dehalococcoidia bacterium | reverse complement strand
GAGCAACAGCGTACTGTCCGTACGCAGTATGAGCTCCGCCACCAGCGGAGCACTCAGCGGTAACGTCTCGCTCTTTTATGGTGAGGCTTGGAGCCTGGTGAAGTTCCTCATCGATACGTACGGCGAGGAGAAGTTCGCGGAATACTTCCAGGCGATCGATGGCGGCGCCGGTGACGCCGCGCTGGAGCAGGTGTACGGCTTCAATCAGGATGGGCTGGAGAACGCATGGCGGGAGAGCGTCGGCATGCCACCCCGCGACGCGCCGACACCGGAGGACAGCGACGTCCCGGCGCCAACCAGCGGCAACACAAGCGCACCCTCGAACGTGAACGATGGCGGCTCGAATGCAGTGTTACTGATCGCGATTATCGCGGTGACCGTGGCGATCGCTGGTTCGCTGCTCGCTCTGGGCGTCCATCTGGCCCGGAGACTCCACTAGACGGCCTACTAGCGGTCCGTGGTCGCCGTTCCCTTGCCCAATGATGGGTTGTCACGCGAGAGTGGCAACTGGATCGCACCGTAGTACGCGGGTCTGTAGCCGTAGACAGCGTAGGTGCTGCGCTCGGCGTCCGGCGTCACGTAGATCGTCTTGCCGTCGGACATGTACTCCTGGAAGGTCTCGTAGTCGATTAGCCACACGTACTCGATCTGCGGCGAAACGGCGCACGAAGGATCGCACGCGCGCCCCTTATCCGATAGCTGGCTAATGGCGCCTATGTCATTCTCCAGCAGAGCGGCCTCCAACTCGTCCTTGTAGAGCATTGTCAATTCTGGATAGACAAAGCCGACCACGACGACGGCAGGCTTCCGCACGTCTCCGTTAGTCGCCGTGAGGTTGCGAACTTCGCGGGCAAAGTCCATTTGGTTTTCCAGCGTATCGACGTTGGAAAGCAGCATGCCCTGGCCAAGGCTTGCCGATGTGAACGTGCTCAAACTCAGTCCCGTCTCGTCGTCCGACGACGTCACATCAACGACGCCACCGAGCACGATCGCGGAGAGCGCAATGACGAGCAGAGTGCGGCTCATGTAGCGCGCCATGAGGAAGAAGCCGAACGGGAAGATCGGGATAAGGTACGCGATTTCGTGCGGCAGCCGCGTGTAGGACAGGAAGAAGAGCGCAATGGATGCCGTCCAGAGAAGCACGTCAGGGTTCTCGCGCAGATCGCGCGGCAACGAACGCAAACGCTGCCAGGAGAGCAGCACGGCCGCGACGACGACCGTCACGCCAATTATGCCAAGACCATCTTTGCCCAGACGTTTCACGAACTCCTCTATGTACACCTTCTGATCGAAAAAATTGAGAAAGTTCAGTCCGTAGGTCATGAGGACCAGCGTGTACGCGCCCAGCACCACTGCCAGAGCGGTAAAGGTAAACTGCCGGAACTCGCCCGTCTGCTTCTTGCGCCAGAGGTATATCCAGAACACGGGGAGCATGTAGAACGACGTGAGCCGGAAGCCTGCCGCGATGCCTAGGCTCAGCCCGCCAAGCTGTGTCTGTCCGTGCAGCAGCGCCAGGTACGCTCCCATAAGGAACGTCAGCGCCCACATGTAGTCCATGGTCATGGCGCTGTTGATCCAGAGCAGTGGCGCGAACGCGAAGCCTAGCGTCAGCACACCCCGGTTCGGCAAGTCGAGCTTCTTAGCGAGCGACGCGAAGATGTATACACCCGCCAATGAGATGAGCACCGTGCTCAGGTTCGTCCAAATCCAACCATCGCGGAGATAGCCAATCCCTGCTGTAGTGAATTCATGGATTGGATAGCCGGGGAGCCGCGAGGGGTAGTAATCGCCGGTGTCACGGAAGTACTGAGCTGTCAGCGCGACGCGCCACGCGTCGGGGTCTGTGCCATACCCTTTGTCGATGAACGGCAGCCGCGACGCGATGAACGTTACCGCTAGCACTGCGAACGCGAGCGGATGCGTGAAATCGAGCTCGCAGAACGATTCGTAAAGCTGGCGGAGGCGTGCAGTTGGGCTTTGGTAGGTTGGCGCGATGCCTTCGGCTGCGATCATGCTAACGAGGAAGGATCAGTCCGCTGCGCGATGGTTGGGGCGCCGCTGCCGGTGCTGGCTCGATGCTCGTTGCTTCACCCGGTTCGGTGCGTGAAGCGACCTTCCCTTCAGCGACTTTCAGTACCGCTTCGACTAGAGCCGCTTCGTCCATCGCGCCGGCGATTGATGTCTGATCATTCAGCACGGTCAGCGGCACCGTACGGATCCCGATCTGTTGGCCAAGGCGAGGGAACTCGCTTATCTCGATGGCGGCTGCCTCGACGTGCGCGCTTGCCAGCGCTAGGCGGTACGCCGCTCGAACGACTTGGGGGCAGTACGGGCACGTGGGCGTGACGTACACGGCTATCGACACCTTGTCCTTCAGCCGCTTGAGCTGCTTCGCTGTCTCGCCGGCTAGCTCTACCCTTGCCTTCGAGACGGTGACCAGCGTTTCTACAAAGTTCGAGAACTCGTTGCCACCTGGCGCGCCGAAGAAGCGAAGGGGCCTGTTCGCCGGGCCACGCACAACTATGCCTGGCACCTTGTCGACCTTCAGCTTCTTGGCTTCGTCTGGCTCGTCAGCCAATTCGCGCACTGTGAGCGTGATCTTCTCGCTCAAGGCCGACAACTCCTCGAGGAGCTTGCGGGTGTCTTCGCAAGCGACGCACTCCTCGCGGCCGGCCACGATCAGCTTAGAGGCGCGCTGCGTGAAGTAATCGATCCTCACGCGCCCCTCCAGCTCCCGAGCGAAGAGCTGGCTGATGTATTCCTGGTCTCGAAGTGGGATCACGTTCTTATCTGCGATCGATCAGTTTGCCCTCGATTGAAGGCGGGTCCCGGCGAAAGCTCCTCCATACGACAAAGAGCCGCTGCATGGCCGTTACGCCGGCCATTACGGCCAATACCCATAAACCGATCCGTACTTGGCCTATGATAAGCCCTCCGCTCAGTACGAGCACCCTCTCCGCCCGCGTGAACAGACCGTCTGTTAGGTCCAGACCGAAGAACTGCGCCCGCGCCCGCACGTAGCTCACCAAGATCGAGCCGGTCAACGCTGCAAAGCAGAGCACCACCTCCTCCTCCGAGCCACGCTGGACGTAGTAGAACGCCAGGCCACCGAGCACCGCCGCCTCCGACAGGCGGTCGAGCGTGGAGTCGAACACGGCGCCGAACGCGGACGCTCGACCTGTCGCGCGCGCCAACGCCCCGTCCAGGAGATCGACTGCGCTGAAGACGAGCATGACTAGGCCCGCGGCTAGGAACTCGCCGCGCGCTGCCACCACTGCCGCCCCGGCGTTGCCCGCGAAGCCCAACAGCGTCAGGTGGTTAGGCGAAACGCCGAGCCGGGCTAGCGGCGAAATAATTGGATCGGTGAACCGCGCCGGCAGGGTGTGCGGCAACAGCGCGAATGGCTTCGAACGCGCCATCGCTAGACGGCCTGCTCCGGCGCGCTCACTCTTGCTAGAGAGCGTTCGTGTATCAGCCGTTCGTAATACGACAGTATCTGCTGCGCGACTCGGTCCCAACTGTAGTCTTCTGCGTGAGCGCGGCCGTGCTGGCCCATCCGACGGCGCCCTTCCTCGTCGTCCAACAGGGCCAGTAGGGCGTCAGCTAGAGCTCGCTCATCGCCGGGCAGCACCAACAGACCCTGTATGCCGTGCGTGAGCACGCTCGCGAACCCCTCGATATTGCTGGCAACCAGCGGCAGCCCGGCCGCCATCGCCTCGAGCAAGACGATTCCCTGGCTTTCGAAACCAGTGTTCGGCGCGCAGAAGATGTCCGCGGACTGGTGATAACGAGGTAGTTCTTCGTCCGATACGTATCCGCGGAACTCGACATCCTCGAGGCGCAGCGACCGCGCCATACGCTTGTAGCGGTCGAACTTTCCGCCACCTACAACGATCAGGCGGACGTCTTGGCGCTTCTTTCGCACAAGCGCGAACGCCTGCAGCAAATGATCGAGCCCCTTGCGTTTCTCCGGCCGTCCTACAAAGAGAATGCTTAGCTTTCCATCGTTGAACTCATCCAGCCGCTTTGCGCTCGCGAAGCGGGCGATGTTCACGCCGTTCGGAATGATATTGTAGTAGCCCGGAAAGTGCCTCTCCACAAACCGAGTCGCCGCCGGTGAGACCGCAATCTTGCCATCGAGCCGCCGTATCCAGCGTCGCAGGTGACGCTTCCCCCAGGAGTAGTAGAAGAACTGATCGTCGCTTCGGGAGGCGTGAAACGTTCCAACGTTCACAGCGTCCGAGTAGCGAAGGAAGTGGATCGGCAGCACCGGCATGAACGGCTCGTGTACGTGAACGACATCAAAATGCTCGGCGGCGAGGAGCTTGCGCACCGGCGTCGCCAACGTGAGCGATAGCGAGATACGCGCAATGGAGCCGGCAACGGGCAGCGTGACGGGGCGCGTACCGATGGTAATAACATCATCGTCGCTCACATCCTTGGAAGAAGGCGCAACAATGGCCACTTGGTGTCCGCGCTGGACGTACTGTGCCCGCAGGTGGGAGCAGTGGCTATTTACACCGCCCGGCACCGACCAATCGTACGGCGAGACGAGCGCGATCTTCACGGCAAGGCTCGCTTGACGAAGCTGGCGATCGTAGGAATCCAGCCCATCTGCCGTGGCGTAGCCATCATCCCGCGCCACTGCTGGCGCACTATTCGGCGCGCGCCTATCTTTCGCAGCGAAGGGTACGGGTTCGTCTGCGCCTTCGTCTTGCCTTCGAGGATCGCCGCGCGCAACTGCGACGCGGTTCTGCCCTCAAACTGCGTGTATGACGTGCCAATCGTCTCGGGGAAATGCGCATCGCTGCTGCCGACCTCGGGCAAGTGATAGCGAGCCACATTCAGCGTTCGGATCTTCTTCGCGCCGACACGCGCCGCTGGGCTGTCCGAGAGCTCGATCGCGTCGAAATAGACGCCATCTCGCCTCTCACGGAGGACGTGCTCGATGTCACGCTGGCCGAGGCTACGCGTCAGCCAACTCATAGGATGGGGCACGATCGCCAGGCCGCCGCGCTTGTGGATCGCCTCCAGGGTCGGGGCCAGCGGCTTTAGGCTGGCGATAGGCTCCTCTACGTACAAAGCGACGACGTGGCCTTCGATCGTCGTGACCTCCTCGCCCACGATGAGATCGTAGCGATAGCTCCCACGCGCCCATGCGTCGCGCGCGGCAAACGCCGCGCGTAGGTCGTCGTGCTCGGTAATGGCGATGACGTCGAGTTCAGTACGGTCTTGGACGTAGTCGAGCACCTCGGGGATCTCGGCCATGCCGTCGCCGAGCGCGGTGTGGATGTGGAGATCGGCGGTACCCACGACCCTATTGTAGGGTACCGGCGGGCTCGGGCTGGGGCTCAGCCTTCTTTTGACGCTTGATGTCCCATATCGCCTCCAGCACCGCCCACTGGCCGGGATCAGAGCGCAGCCTTAGCTCAAACAGCTGGAGTAACCGCTTGGCGTTCGTCCGCACGTCCTCATCGAAGTTGCCCGTCCGGATCAGTTCTAGTGGCGGCC
>JBKKBW010000026.1:0-2143 GCA_046713635.1 Dehalococcoidia bacterium | reverse complement strand
GGGCTACATCGCCGACCTGCTCACGCTCCCGGACGGCCTCGATGTCGCCGCTGCCCTCCTCGAAGACGCAGTCCTCACCCTCGCCGCCTTCAATGTGTCGCGCATCGACTGGTGGATCCCCGTCCGGCACCCCTACCAGCAGCTCGCGCGTGAGCGCGGCTTCGTTGACAAGCGCGTCGTCGACATCGGTCTCTTCCCGCAGAACCCCGAGCTCGACCTCACGTTCCTCACTGACCCGTCCGTGCCGGTTCATATCGCGGCAGGCGACACAGACCTCGTCTAGGCCGGCTATAGGTGTCCGAGCCAGGCGACGATGACGTTCGCGAGCTCCTCGCCCTTGTCCTCCTGCAGAAAGTGGCCGCCGGCGGCTATCGTGGTGTGCGGCTGGCCTTTGGTACCGGGGACACGCGCCAGGAACACCTTGTCGGCGTTCTTCGTGATGGGATCGGAGCCGGAGAAGGCGCAGAGGAACGGCTTGTTCCATTTGTCCAGGACTTCCCAGGCCCTTCGGTTCGCTGCTGAGGCAGGATCGTCGGGCGTGATCGGGACGAGCGCGGGGAAGGCGCGCGCGCCGGCCTTGTAAGTGTCGTCCGGAAAGGGCGCGTGGTAGGCGGCGACAACGTCATCGGGCAGGGTGCTAGCCGTGCCGCCCTGGATGATGCGTCCGACGTGGAATTCTGGCGCTGTGGTGGCGAATGTGCGCCAGCGCATGAACGCGTCGCTCGGAGTATTGTCGCCGGTAGGGAGGAACGTGTTGGCGGCAACGATGCGCGCGAAGCGCTCCGGGCGTTCGGCAGCGACGCGCAGGCCGATGAGGCCACCCCAGTCCTGACCGACGAGCGTTGCGTCGCGCAGATCGAGGTGGTCGATGAGCGCGGCGAGCATGTCGACGTGGAGCTGGTAGGAGTAGTCTTTGATTTCCGTGGGCTTGTCGGAGCGGCCGAAGCCCGCGAAGTCGGGGGCGATTGCTCGATGACCTGCCGCCGTGATGATGGGGATCATCTTGCGGTAGAGGTAGCACCAGGATGGCTCGCCGTGGAGCAGCAGAACCGGCGAGGCGCCCCGGGGGCCTTCATCGACGTAGTGCATGCGCATACCGTTGATCTCGGCATAGTGCGGCTCGAATGCGTAGCCGGGTAGGTTGGCGAATCGTTCGTCGGGTGTGCGTAGTGTCTTCACAAGGTTCCTTTCATACGAGGTCTGTGTCTCCCGCCGTGATGTGAAGTGGCGTGTCAGAGCGGCGCAATGGCTCGAGCTGGGTGCTCGATAAGCCAACCGGGCCGTAGCGAAAGCGCAGCTTGCGTTCCGAGCGCACGAAGCCGAGATCACGCAGGAGCGGCCCGTAAGGGTGGCGCGTGGGGAGCCAGCACTCAACCGTGGCGACATCCTGGCGTGCGAGCCCTGTCAGCGCTGCGTTCGCAAGCGACCGAGCGACGTCGGGCCGGTCCGGGAGCGCGATGAGGTCGGCGATGAAGCCAATGCCACGGGATGCAGAGGACACCACGTAGCCTGCCGGCTGACCATCCTCTTCGGCGAGCGTGATGGTGAACATGCCCGCCCGCCGGTCGTAGCGCCAGTTCAGATAGTCGCGGGTGCGGTCGACAGAGAACGTGAACGGACGCGACGCCTCTTGCCAGAACGCATCGATGCGCTCGTCAAACGATGGCACGTCGCCCAGGACGTAGGACGTGCTCTCCTCTGAAGGTGCGGTCGCCCCGTTCGACCGCTCGAGCGCGATGAACTGGTTGCCGAAGGCATGGGCATTGACGCGCATTCGTGTGCGGACCCGCCGTGTGGCGGGATGCCAGCCCCGGATGTAGAGCTTGAGTGAAAACGCCTGCTTGTAGCGCTCGTCTTCCTTCATGAGCCGCCACTCTTCGTTCATGAATCGTTCCGAGATGCCGAGTCCGCGAAACGAAGGCGCCACAGCCATATCGACTGGCTGGAAGACGAGTGAACGATGGCCCTCGAAGCGAACGGGCTGGACGATCATGATGTGGGGGCTGGCGATCTCGCCGTCGACTTCGCCGATCATGTGGAACTGCGATGCGATTGGATGACTGCTGAGCTTCCAGCGCAGGTGATCAATGGCAGGGACATCGATGTCGACGCTAGGCCATTTAGGGAAGGCGCTCTGTAGCAC
>JBKKBW010000025.1:0-3081 GCA_046713635.1 Dehalococcoidia bacterium | reverse complement strand
GCACCAGGCGGCGGTCGATTACAAGATAGAATCGTTCATGCTGGAGGCGTGAGGCCAGGGCGCGGGCTTCGTAAACGAAGAGAAGTCCGTCGCCGACATCATGCAGACGCTGGAGGATGATGCACGCGCCGCGCTCGATGCCGTAACGAGTGGCGCGGCAATTGGCGCTGCCTTTCCATGAAGGTCGAATATGATCGCTCAGCCGATGCACTGTACATATATATTGTCGATGTAGCTGAGGAAGACGTCGAGCGCACATATCCCTGCGACCCGGTAGCGGTAAGGGGAGAGATTAACCTCGATTTCGGGAAGGATGGGCGGCTGCTCGGAATAGAAGTCCAGGGCGCTAGCAAGATGGTCCCTGACCAGCTACTTGAGATTGCACAGGCGATTGAGTGACAACCTTGCACAACCCGCGAAGCCCTGAGCCAGCTAGCGTGACGATAATGGGGCATCATGATGTTCAAGAAACTAAGGATTTCAAGCCTCTGCGCCACGAAGCCACCGCGCAATACCGGCGCAGAGCCGGGTTCGATGCGTCGTTCGCCGGCAAGCATGCCGAATGCGACGGTGGCACGCCCACGCCGGCCGGCGGCGGCACGCGCGAGGAGTTTGCCGGGGTCCTGACCGGCGAGTACGTCGACCACGGCGACCCGCCCTGGCGCTGGTATCGGATGACCAACCTCTCGCGGAAGCCGGACGGCTACGACTTCGACGAGGTCTGGTGCGAGAAGGACAGCTTGTTCCTCCTGGAGGAGCCCCGTGTCGTTGTTTAGCGCGACAATTGCTGCATTGCTCGCCGCAGATGAACGGGCCTGGGAGACTCGCCCACAGTTCATGATGGCGCTGATGGGGTCATTCGTCGTTGTCGGCGTCGCGCTGATCGCGTTGCAGATATCCCTCGCGGCAGGCAACGCGTTCCTTGTCAGCTTCCTCGCTGAGATGGTCATTTGGCTTCTACGCTTCCGGCGCAAGCCGGTCGGGCAGGAAGAGATGTGATGACGCAGGTACCAGTGGCCGAAGGTCTGTTCGCTGAGACCGCCGCCGGGCCGCGGCTGCTCGGCTCGCGCTGCGCGACGTGCGCTACGCCGTACTTCCCGAAGGTCGCGATCTGCCGCAACCCGTCGTGCGCAGGCGGCGCGATCGAAGACGCGGAGCTCGGGCCAAAGGGGACGCTTTGGAGCTACACGATCCAGTACTACCCGCCACCGCCGCCCGCGAAGTACGACGAGCCGTACGTGCCGTACGCGATGGGCATGATCGACATGGCGGAGGGCGTCCGCGTGCTCGCGCGCATCAGCACCAACGATGTCAACAGCGTCGTCGCGGGATCGGACGTCGAGCTGGTGCTCGAAAAGCTCTACACGGCGCCGGACGGCAACGACGTGATCACCTGGAAGTTTCGTGAGGTACAGCGATGAGAGAGGTCGCGCTGCTGGGCGCAGGCATGCACGCGTGGGGCAAGTTCCCCGAGAAGACGCTAGGCGATCTCACGCGCTTCGCCGTCAGCGCGGCGCTCGACGACGCCGGCGTGACCTGGCGCGACATCCAGGCCGTCTCCGCGGCGAGCTCTCGATTCTCCGGCGGCAAGGGCTGGGGGCTGAACGGCAACGACGTCGTCGAGGACATGGGCCCGACCGGCGTGCCCGTCTACAACCTCTCGGCGGGCTGCGCTGCCGGCGGCAACGCGTTCAACATCGGCTACACGCTCGTCGCGAGCGGCATGTATGACGTCGTGCTCGTCGTTGGCAGCGAGAAGCTGCCCAAGGGCTTCATCCAGACCTCGAACGTCGAGGACGAAGCCGACCTTGAATACATGCGACAGCTCGCGGTCGGCATGCCCGGCCCGGCGTTCTGGGGTTTTCTCACCACTCGTCGTATGCACGAGTACGGCACGACCGAGGAGCAGCTCGCGCGCATCGCCGTTAAGGCGCACCAGATCGCGAAGCACAACGAACGCGCGCGCTTCCGCCAGGAGTTCACGCTGGAAGACGTGCTAAATTCTGCCATGGTCAGCTATCCGCTGCGGTTGTACGAGATCTGTCCGGTGAGCGACGGCGCTGCTGCTGTCGTGCTCTGCTCAGCCGACGTAGCGCGCGCGCGCACGACGAAGCCGGTCTGGGTGGCAGCGAGCGCGATCGCGACGGCGCTGCACAACGACGGCATCCCGAAGGGGCTGGGCACCGTCGTGCCGCCGGGCGTGACGCATCACAGCGAGGCCGCGGCCGCCGTCCGGCAGGCGATGGAGAACAGCGGAATCACGAAAGACGACCTCAGCCTGGTCGAGCTGCAGGACAACACGGTCTACTACGAGCTGGCTTTCCCCGAGGAGTGGGGCCTCTGCGAGCCGGGCGAGGCCGAGTCGCTCGTCGAGAAAGGCCAGACGATGCCGGACGGCCGGCTCCCGATCAACCCGAGCGGCGGCTTCCTCTGCTTCGGCGAAGCGACGACCGCGCAGGGGCTGTTCCAGATCTGCGAAATGACGTACCAGCTGCGCGGCGAGTCGGGCGCGAGGCAGGTGCCGCACGCGCGGGTCGCGCTGGCCCAAACGCTCGGGCTGGGTGGCAACGCCTCAGCGACGGTGCTGAAGCGCTAGGACGGCGCCGCGCCGGGACTTAGTCCACGCAGGAACGATAGAACGGCCTCATTGAACGCACGGGGCTGTTCTTCGTGCATGAGATGGGATGCCTTCGAAACATCAACGTGCCGCGCGTTGGGCAAAAGACGAGCCAATTCATTCGTTAGCGTCTGCCGTAGGACCGGATGACTTTCCCGACCTGTAACAAGCAAGACTGGAGCCTGGACGCTCCTAACGTCGGCCTGAGAGAGTATCAGGCGCCCTTATAGCGGCTCGAAGCGAAATGAAGCCTCCCCAGGAGCTTCCGACTAGGTGAGCGGGTATCGCCTTTAGGGCGCTGAGCAAGCTGAGGAGATCATCGACGTGCGGCTCCATCTGATCGTCATGCCCCGGAGCGATGTCGTCGTTCGGTCGCGCGTACCGGCGGCTGTAGATGATCGGCCGAAACTCGCGCGCGAACGTATCAAGCTGGTGCGACCACGTTCGCATGTCCTGGCTACTGC
>JBKKBW010000024.1:0-4424 GCA_046713635.1 Dehalococcoidia bacterium | reverse complement strand
TCTGAAGGTAGACGCGGCGGACGGCGGGGGACATCTTCCAGGTCACCGTTCCCGCGACGATCATCAGGTCAGCCTGGCGGGGCGAGGCGCGGAAGACCTCCGCGCCGAAGCGGGCGATGTCGTATCGAGAGGTGGCGGTGGCGATCATCTCGATGGCGCAGCAGGCCAGACCGAACATAACGGGCCAGAGGGAAGAGCTGCGGGCCCAGTTGAGGACCAGATCGACCGAGCCCATGAGCAGATTGCCCTTAAGCTCCTCCTCGACATCGGTTGGGATCAGCCCGTGGAGTTCTTCTGGCATGGTTTGTGCAGCGCGGGCCAGCATTCTCTGGCACGGGCCAGCATTCCCTGGCCCGTAACAATCGCGCCTAGAGGCATTCTACGGCCGGAGAGGAGGACGGCGCAACGCAGGTGTTGGAACGCACGCGCGACCTTGTCCGCCGTGCGCAGGAGCCCGGGCCCGTGCGCCTAATGGACCCGGGACGACTGAGCGTCGCAGGGCACGAGAGCCGGTGTCGCTCTTAGGTTGGCCGGGCCAACTGCTGCCGAGTTACAATCGGCCTAGTCCCGCCGTAGATGACGGGCGGAGGTGGTAGCTGTGACTACTGAGACGAATCGAACGACGAGGTCGAAACCCGCCGCTAGTGGAGGTGGCGAGGATGATTTGGTGACACGCGCTGCTGGCTCGTCCACGAGCCCGGCTACGAAGGCAGAGCGCTACGCTACGGAACGCTATCTCGGCGCTAGAGGATTGAACTGGTTCGCCGGTGACCCGTCGTTGCAGCGGACGCTGCGTTACTACATGAAGCCGGAGGAGTACGCGTGGGCGGAGCCGCACCTGACGCGCATCGGTGCGCTGATGGGAGGGCCGATGGCAGAGAGGGCGGAGCTGTCGGACAAGAACCCGCCGCGCCTCATGCGGTACGACCGGTGGGGGAACGACATCAGCGAGGTCGTCCTGCCGGAGTCCATCATCGAGAGCAAACGAGCGTACTTCGCGAACAGCATCAACTCGCCTGGCACACAGGAGGACGCACGCCGTGCGGCGGTGCGCACAGAGGTGGCCAGCGTGGCCCAATCGTACATGCTCTGTCAGGCGGACGTTGGCCTTTCCTGCGCCATCGGCACCGGCACGGCGATGATCCGCGACCTCGTCGACCGCTTCGCTCCGCCAGATATACGCGAGCTAGTGCTCGGTAACATCGACTCCGGCGAGTGGCAGGGCGAGACGGCCCAGATGCTGACCGAGCGTACGGGCGGCTCGGATCTGGGTGCGATCGAATCGACGGCGCGGCCCGCCGGCGATGCCTGGCTGCTCAACGGGTACAAGTGGTTCGCGTCGAACGCGAACGGTCAGGTGTTCGTCGTGCTGGCCAAGCCGCTTGGGGCGCCGGACAACGTAAAGGGTGTCTGCTCGTTCCTCGTCATGCGGCGGCGGCGCGACGGCTCGCCTAACGGCGTGCACATCCGGCAGCTCAAAGACAAGCTGGGAACGAAGTCTGTGGCTTCAGCGGAAGTGGAGTTGATCGACGCTGAGGGCTTCTTGCTCTCGGGCGCTCCGGACGCCGCAGGGGAAGCGGGCGGCGATGGCAAGGGTCTGACGCGGATGATGCAAATGACGAACGCAGCGCGGCTCGGCGTCGCCATCATGGGGCTTGGATGCGCCCGCCGCGCCCTGGTAGAAGCGCTCTGCTACGCGCGGGTCCGCCCTGCGTTCGGAGCGCCGCTGATCGAACATCCGCTGATGAGGCGCAAGCTGGCAGAGATGATCGTCGATGTCGAGGCGGTGCAGGCGTTGGTGTTTGACGCGACCGGCCTGCCATCACACCAGCGCGCCGAGAGCGGCTCTGCGCGGCTGCGGCTGCGGCTGGCACCCGGCCTGGTAAAGCTGAAGGCGGCCCGGCTAGGTATTACGATGGCGACCGACGCGATCGAGATCCATGGCGGCAACGGCTACATCGAGACATGGCCGGTTGCGCGCATTCTGCGCGATGCGCAGGTGAACACGATTTGGGAGGGGCCGGATAACATCCTCTGCCTTGACGTCCGGCGCGCGATCGAGCGCGAGCAGGCGGACGGCCCGTTCATGGAGCGACTACGAGAGGCAGTAGAGAATGCTGGCGAGTCGGTAGCCTCGGCCATCGTGGCGCGCCGCGTCGACGACCTCGAAGCCGCGATCGAGGCCTGGAAAGGTCTCGACCGCGAAACGGCGGAAGCGCGACTGTTCCCGCTGGCGCAGTTCATGGCCGAGGTCTATACCGGCGCGATCCTGGTCGAGCAGGCGGACTGGGAACGGCGCGAGTACGGAGACGAACGGAAGTCGCTCATAGCTGAACTCTATGCTGAGCGGTACTTGGGAGACCCCGGTCCATTGCGCGGTATCGATGGGACTCCGAGCCAGGCCCTCGAGCGGTTCGATGAGCTGGTCGCGGGTGCCCTCGTCGACGACCGGGTCCAGTAACGTCTTCGTTCGGGCACTAGAGGAGGGAGCTGCCGCGCCGAACGAAATCTCCAGGGCGATCCTCTTTATCGGGTGCTCTACCCGGGTGGGGTTGGCTCCGGCGTGGCGGCTTTCGCGCAACTGCAACTAGACGTAAGATTTAACAGGTATTTGACGGCGATTCTACAGTCTGGCAACGGCCATTGGCCATACTGAGGTTGACCTTCTAAAGAGCACCTGCGGCAAGGAGTGCCGGACGGGAGCAGAGCCAATGAGGGCCTGCTCCCAATTTATTGGGCGGGACTAAGCAGCTATGCGCGGGACTTCCCGGCATGGACGTCGGCAAGCGTAACGTTACGTCAGAGCGGGAAGAAACGTTGGGATATCTGGAAGGCGAATCTAACCTGAGGACTGGGCATCCAGCCGAGTCACACTCGGGTTGCACGTCTGACTCTTTACTGGAGAAGCGCATGCCACAGCGCGCCCTGGCCGCCTCCGAAGCAAGCGGCCCGCCCCGCAGGATCGCTGGCCGATGGCTGGCGCTGCCGCTTGTGGCTTTCGGGCTGGCCATTGCGATAACGCTGGCGCAGCCGAACTTCTCGTCTCAGGCACACGCGCAGCAACCAACCGCCACGCCGACACCCGGTACCGTGATGCGCATCAGTCCCACGGTGACAACCGTTGGAGCGGGAACCGACGTGGTGGTGGAGGTGCGCGCGGATGGCGTGACCGACCTCGGGGCGTACGAATTCGTGATTAATTACTTCGATAGCACGCTCGATTTCGTCTCGGTCGTTAATGGTCCCTTTCTCGGTAGTACGTCCCGCAGCGTCTTCTGTCTGAATCCGATTCAGGACGTTGGAACCATTCGCTATGGCTGCGTCACGATTGGATCGCAAGCCGGGCCGACGGGCAGCGATGCCCTGCTGGCGACGCTGCGTTTCAGCACCTCGTGCGAGGGGCCGAGCCCTATAGCCTTCGGACTGGGCGGCCTTGGCAACACCCTAGGCGGTGACATTCCCGCTGGAACCCAGGATGGCAGCGTGAACGTGACGAGTGGCGGCGTCTGCCCGACGCCGACAGCGACGTTTACCCCGACTGAAACGCCCACAGGCGGTCCGCCAACCGCAACGCCCACGCCGACAGCGATTGCTCAGGGACCGACGGCAACGCCCTCGGCGCTGCTCTGTGGCCCGCCGGCCGGCGTAGCGCTTTGCGTAAAGCCGGCGAGCCAGACCGTCTCATCGGGCGACATGGTGACGCTGCAAATCGCTGTCGATGGCGTAACGAACTTGGGCGGGTTTCAGCTTGCGTTGACGTTTAACGATCTGCTGCTGGCGCCAATCGATCTGATTCCTGGACCGTTCCCTGGCAGCACGGGCCGATCGTTGGTCTGCTTGCCGTCCGAAGGGGGGACGACAATGCAGCTTGCCTGCACCAGCCTGGGCAGCGCCCTGCCGGGGCCGACTGGTAACGGCATCATCGCGATCGCTCATTTCCAAGCGCGAGATCTTGTTGCCGGAACATCAGACATTGATATAGGCGCTGCGCTGGCGACGATCAGCGGGGACGTGATCTCGATTAGTAGTATCACCGATGGATCGGTTACGTCGCTTGGGCCGCCTACGCCAAGCTCGACGCCGACGAGGACTAATACGCCAACCTTCACGCCGACGAGTACGCCCTGCCCTGTTGAAGGCTGTCCGCCGACGAACACGCCGACGAACACGTTTACGGCGACCAATACACCGACGATTACGAACACGCCAACTATCACGAACACGCCAACTATCACGCTGACACCCACCCCCGGGCCATGCGGTGGAACGGCTGCGGCTACGCTGTGTATACAGCCAGTCGCGCAGACGTTCTTTCGCGGGTCTGACGTAACGATTACGGTGAGCGCAGCCAGCTTGTCGGAGTTGGGGGCGTTCCAGTTCACGCTGGCGTCCAATCCTGCGATAACGTCTGTGGTGGATGTAGA
>JBKKBW010000023.1:0-3239 GCA_046713635.1 Dehalococcoidia bacterium | reverse complement strand
GGCCCGGCCTCGCCCTACTGGGCAAGCAAGGGGTTTTTGGGACTCCTGCTTCCGCCCAACGCTCCATTCTGGACAGCCATCGAAGGGCCGCTGCCAGTGGAGCGGGGAGCTTTCGTTCGCGCAGTCGCCGCGCCAAACTGGCTGCTGTGGGGTACGCACGCCGACGGCGTAGTCCGGCTCGCGAACCATGGAAGCGACCACTATCCCTTCTTCGAAGGCGAAGGGCGGGCCAATGCAAACTATCGAAAGCTGACCTACGCTACGCACGCCGCGCCGGAGCTGGGGCCGGCAGGCGACGATGCGGACATCGACTCGCACGTTGCGTTGATGGGAGACGACGGCTGGCAATCGTCGCGATCTCGCGCGTACCCGATCGCGGTCGCCGATCGATTCGCGGCGTCGTACTACCATCCGCGTGAACGCGCGGAGAAGCGCAAGCAGCCATCAGGCATGTGGAATGAGCGTATCGAGACCGCAGTGATTGTTCACGGTCGCGCGGAGGTACGCGTGCACGACGCGATCACGGTGCATCAGCGACGCCTGCGCGACGGCGGTTGGGCGATCGCCGCGGGCTCGCCGCTCACGACGCAGGTCGCGGACAACTGGGCGCTCGCGCGACGAGCTGACGGCCTCACCAGCTTCATTGCCGGGCTGCGCGGTTTCGGACAAGCTGCTATCCGAACCGGCGAGGGAGACAACCCATTCGGGCGTTACTCAGTCACGCCCTACCTAACGTCCCACGACGGCGTTGGCCCCGAGAGTGTCCTTGCGTCGCTCTGCATCCTGACGCGTGAGCCGTTCGATCCAGTTTTGGTGCTGGAGGAAGTCCAGAGCATCACAGTCGCCGGGCGTTTGGTCACCGTAGCGTGGTCTGACGGCGAGACCGTTGCCGTGCAGCTTGTCGCGCCGGAGAAGGTCAACATCGTTCTGAACGGCGAGAAGTTCCACGGTGCGATACGCTACGCGCGCGCGTCACCGGACGGCACCTCCTTCGTTTTGCGCGAAACATCGTAGGCAGCGCCCACACCCCTAAGTGACGGCGCGCTTGGCGGCTTGACCTATGGTGCAACGACGCGCTGGCTACAATCGAGACAGCCGCTCGTAGGCTAGGTGCGCCATCTCTACAACGTTCCCGGGTAGAAACTGACGCTCTAGCTGCCTGACCCACTTCTCGCGGTCGGCATCACTGAAGTCCTTCGACAGGATCTCGTGGCTCGTGACTGCGATGTCCTCGACGATCCGGTCGTAGCGATAGTAAGCGAGCACCGCCGCGCTAACGTTCGCAGGCCCGTAGCCTTCGTAAAACAGCGCGCCTTCGCGGGCGTCGTTCCAGATGCCGCCAACCCCAGCGCCGATGAACATTAGGTCGCGCTCTTTCGGCGCCAGCAGCGCGGTGTCCCAATCGACGACGTGCAGCACCCCGCTCGAATCGATTAACACGTTCCGCCCGTGGATGTCTCCGTGACAGGGGACGAACGCTGAAGCCTGACCCTGCGCGACCGGCGCTAGTTGTCCGGCTCTCTTAACGAGCTCTGCAATCTCTTCGCGTCGCGACCTCCAGAACTCGGCGAGCTTCTCCGTCGCCGCATCGATAGTCCGTACCTCACGATCGAGCAGTACTCTCACCTCATCGCGCCAGCGCGACGAGAACGTCTCGCGCCGCAGCGACGCTTCGATTGCAGCAGGTAGCGCTGTCTCGTGCAGCGCTCGTAGCGCCCTGCCAAGATCGGCCCAGTTGCCATTGGACAGGTCAACGCCGTCCCAGTTGCCATTGGGCAGCTCAACGTCAAAGCCCGTGCGCCCTTCAACGAAAGGAAACAGGATCAACGTGAAGCCATCGTAGGCTGTCCAGACCTGGCGGCGTTGGTTCTCAATCGGCGCGATGATCCCCGGGACGCCCTGCTCGGAGAGGAACTTCGGCAGCATCGCTGACGTCACGTCAAAGTACAGCCGAACCTTGAGAAAGAATGCCCCACCATCGGCGTCGACTCGATAGAGCGCCGAGTTCTCGTCGTTGCCAATCGGAAGGAACGCGATGCGCAGCACTACGATGCCGTAGTGCTCGTGCAGAACGTCCTGGAGCAGCGTTTCAGCGATGTCGGGCTTTTCAAGCATGCGCCGGTAATCTAGCAGGGCCGGGAGTGCCCGCGCGAGACGGCGACGCTTGCTGATTCCGCAGCGAGGTGCGATGATGCGCTCGCTATGGTGGTGCCGTCGGCCCTGAAGCGAATTCTGGTTCTTGCGACGACGCTACTATTCGCCGCAGTAGCGATGTCTTGTGCTGGCGAGTCAAAGCCCGAGCTGAAAGTTCCCGCTTGCGACATCATTCTTGACCAGTTGCGTGCGGCTAACTCAGCAACAGTGGAGACGGATCTCTATGAACGAGCGAAAGAAGCCGAGTGTCTACCCACAAGGGTGCCTACGCCTCGCCCGCCAACACCTTCGTGCACTGAGCTTCAGGCGCATGAGCAAGACGCGATACAAAGATTGAGCATGGCGGAGCAAAGGCAGCTGTCTTTCTCCCAGGAGGCAGCGCAGAGACTACGGGGTGTGACTCCTACGGAGGCAGACTGGCAAGAGCAGGTAGCGGGTATTCAGGCCGACCTGAACCTCA
Source organism: Dehalococcoidia bacterium (assembly GCA_046713635.1). GTDB lineage: Bacteria > Chloroflexota > Dehalococcoidia > DSTF01 > RBG-16-68-14 > JBBDXS01. Next base: position 625 of record JBKKBW010000023.1, on the reverse strand, counting down.
CTAGGTCTGCCATGCAGAGACGCGGATGCCCTTCTGGCTAGGCTTGCCAGCCACGTTTCCCGTCAACACTTATTCAGTACGTCGGCTTCCGCTAGAGGTCGTCGCCAAAAGTGACTTGCGCGACGTAGTCTGGCACGTCCGCCCTCAAACGGCGGGCGAATGCCTCAGGTAGGATGACCCGACGAACGTCCGGTAGCGAGAAGCGCAAGTTGCCGAGCATCCGCCACTCTCGTTCCATGTAATAGTTGTACTCGTCGTCATCCAGGAGCGCGTCGTCATATGCCTTGACGAAGCTCAGAACATGAAACTCAAGAAATCGAGTGACATCAGATAGATCAGCCTGATGTCTACGGCCCTTCTCCAATGCTGCAAAGAGTCGACTCTGCTCCTCGCTCCAGTTCTTCCCAGTTGACGTAGGCGCTGCTGCAAGTTGTCCGAGGTCTTCATAGGCTCGATCACGCAGAGCGTTGAAGAATTGGTGGTAAGTCACACTCATCTTGTCGAAGTAGGTTTTCCGGGTAACGGGAGCGACGAATCCGTCCAATCGCTCTCGGATCTGGTCGGCAGCTTCGCGGATTCGTTCGGCAATCGCCAGCATTTCACCGTGAGATGCTGATCGCAGGGC
>JBKKBW010000022.1:0-2391 GCA_046713635.1 Dehalococcoidia bacterium | reverse complement strand
CACCGGACCAGCGACCAGCGACCAGCGACTAGCAACCCTCTCGTCATCCTTGGCATCGACCCGGGCCTCACGCGCACCGGCTGGGGCGTCGTCGAAGCGGCCGGTGCGGAGTTTCGCTGGCTCGGCTGTGGCGCGATCCCGACCCGGCCAGCCCAACCAGCAGAGGAACGCCTGCACCACATCTATAGGGAGCTCTGCACGCTGATCGAACGCTGGCGGCCAGTCGAGGTTGCAGTCGAAGACCCGTTCGTCGCGCAGAACGCTCGCTCCGCGTTCGCCATCGGTGAGGCGCGCGCGATCGCGCTGCTCGCCGCTGCGCAGGCCGGCCTCCCTGTGCGCGCCTATCCTCCAGCAGAGGTGAAGCTCGCCGTCGCAGGATATGGCCGCAGCGACAAGACACAAGTCGCGGAGATGGTGCGTGTGCAGCTCTCGCTCGCGAAAGCGCCGGAGCCCTCGGACGCCGCCGACGCGCTCGCCGTCGCGCTCTGCCACCACCTTCGCCGGCGGGCCGACGCGCGGCTGCAGCAGGCGCAATGATCTCCCACCTCACAGGCGCGCTCTCCAAGAGGAACGACGCTCGACAGGCGATCGAACTGGCAGTCGGCGGCGTCGGCTATGAGGTGTTCTTGCCGACGTTCGTCTGGCGCGCGCTGGAGAACGAGCCGATGGGGGCGGAGATATCGCTCGAGATCCACTACCACGTGCCGGAGCGCGCGCCGACGCCGATGCTCGTCGGCTTCCAACGCGACGTCGAGCGAGATTTCTATCGCAAGCTCGTCGAGGTGCCAGACCTCGGGCCCCAGAAAGCGATGCGCGCGATGATGTACTCCGTCTCGACGATCGCGACGTGGATCGAGCACGGCGATGAGAAGTCGTTGCGATCATTGCCCGGCATCGGCGAGCGCCTCGCCAAGACAATGGTCGCACACCTCAAGGGCAAGGTCGTCGAGGAGGCGTTGCTGCAGGACGAGCACTTCGCCGCGCCGCCGCCCAAGCCGGGCGCGCAATCGCTTTCGGAGGTGCAGCAGCTCGCCGTCGCCGGACTGGTGCGGCTCGGCTACAAACAATCAGAGGCCTCGGACTGGGTACAGCAAGTCTCACCGGACGGAGAGTCGCCCGAAGTCGAAGAAATCATCCGCTCAGTGTTCGCGCTCCGCAACCAGCAGCTTGTCTGATGCGTTGCGACCGCGTCCAGCAGCCACGCTGATTCATGGACGTCGCTCCCGGTGTCACGTTGAGCGCCGCCCGTGGCGGCAGCGAAAGGTATTTCGCTGCTACGTCGTCGGACCAGGCTAGCGCTCGGCGGTGCCGAATGCCGTGCTAAGATGCCCGCATGGACGTGGCATTCGCACTGCTCGCTGACGCGGCCAACGTTTCCCGTGAAGGCAAGCTAAACATCCTCGGCGCCTTCGACCGCGTCCACGGCGCCCAGTTTCCCTTGACGTGGCCGCGCATGGTGCTCGTCACGCGCTTCGTCGCGTCCGCCGCCGAGTACGGTCAGGAGAAAGCGCTCGAGATCGTCACCATGGACGCTGACGGCAAGCGACTAGGTGGCGCGAACGGGAAGATGCGCGTCCCCCAGGGCCAGTCGGGCCGGCAGCTCAAGATCAACCACGTCCTGCCCATGACCGTGACGTTCCCCGGCCCTGGCCAGTACAGCATCGAGATCCTCGTCAACGGCGAATCGAAGGCCACCGTCCCGCTCGAAGTCGTCCAGCGCGAACAGTCGCAGAATGGCCAGCCTGAAGGCGAACAGCAGGCCGAAGCGTAGCACCCATGGAAGCGGGTGACCTCATCGTGGCATATAAGGAAGTGCAGCCGCTTTACACAGACTTTGCTCTTGAATGCGAAAGCCTCGTCAAGAAACTGCTTGCGGAGGCAGGCCTGGCTACAAGAATCCACGCGGTTACATCACGGACCAAAGACATCGGGAGCCTCTGGCAGAAAGTCACATCTCCCGACAAGTCCTACGGCGGAGTATCTGAGATTACGGATCTCGCTGGCGTTAGGGTGATTACGTACTTTGCTGACGACGTCGATCTTGTGGCGCAGGTGTTAGCTCGAGAGTCTAAGGTTGACCAAGAAAACTCAGTTGACAAAAGAAAGACCCTCGAGCCCGAGGCGCTCGGATACCTGTCAGTGCACTATGTCTGCGAACTGTCTGCGGAGCGCTCATCGCTACGCGAGAACGTCCGGTTCAAGGAACTGCCTTGCGAGATCCAGATTCGATCAATCCTGCAGCACGCTTGGGCAGAAATAGAGCACGACCTCGGTTACAAGTCGTTAGCTGCCGTTCCCTCCAGCTATAGGCGCCGGTTCTCTCGACTGGCAGGTGTCTTCGAAATGGCTGACGAAGAATTCATTAGGCTTCGGGAAGACCTAGCGAAGTAT
>JBKKBW010000021.1:0-10358 GCA_046713635.1 Dehalococcoidia bacterium | reverse complement strand
CTCATCACCTCGGCCATCGTCTTGAGCGAATATCCCGCGGGCACGACCGGCTCAGCGATCTCGCGCAGGTCTCGCCTGTTCATCAGATCCCACGGAGCCACCGGGTCGTGCGCGAAGCCGCGACCTTCTAGCTGCGCGATCGCCTCTGGGTGCGTCGAACGGACCGATGCCTGGCGTGCTGCTCCCGGCGTTTCTTCGGCGAACCAGCCGAGTACGTCATCAAGCGCGTCGACGTGCTCCGGATGCACTTGCCAGACAAGGCCAGCCTTGCTCATTTCCGTGCGGTCCGCCGATACGCGGATCGACGTTGGTGGATTGATGACGCCCCACGCTAGAACGCGTCCACCGTCGGACCAGAGCCGGTGCTTACGCAGCGCTGCGCCTTCGTCCTGCGGTGGACCGAACGCCCACGCGATCTCGCCGACCGTCGTGTCTACGTTGACGGTTTCGGGCGCAAGCCGCCAACACTCGGCGGCGAGCGTCTGCATAGCGCGAAGCGTTGTTTGGTCCATGTACTTCCCTCAGCCCCGGCCCCTCTCCCGCCTTCGGGAGAGGGGAGCTAGGCTACGCTACTCCGGAGCAAATCGCCCTCCTGCCCGCGCCGGAGGGTAAACAGATTCCTCGAAACGCCACTCAGGCGGCCGTGCTCATTCGAGCCTACCTAGTGGCGAAAAACGCGGTAAGCGGCGCCACGAGCAGAACTCCTGCGAAAATTGCAAGTCTCGCAGTCAGGGGCATATAGATGAGGTTACTGACGACCAGAACGACGCCGGCAATGAATAGAAACGTGAGGAATGCTGCCCACCCTGCCGCAGGTGGTAAAGGGTCATCACGTTTCTGCCAGGTCCGAAGCGCAATGAAAAGTGCCATCGCGAGCGAGAGTAGTCCGCCTAAGAATTCTTGCAAGCCAAGGAGGACAATCCCCGTGACTAGGCTGCTAACAAAGAGGAGCCCTTTGATGGCGTTCCGATCGCGTTCCGTCATCACATGCCCGTGCAAATTGCGCAGAAAGAGTTACGCTCCCGCCGTCGTCAGTTTCGGCGCATGGCTGAGGAGGCGCGCTTTTCCGTTCTCCAGGACGACGACGTCTTCGATGCGGACGCCACCCCAGCCCGTAAGGTAGATGCCCGGCTCGATGGTGAAGACCATGCCATTGAGCAGCTTGTCCTTCGACGTTGGGCCGAGCCGTGGCGCCTCGTGGATCTGGAGACCTACGCCGTGGCCGAGCCCGTGGCCAAAGTGCTCGCCGTGGCCCGCCTCGCCGATGACGTTAGCAGCGAGCATGTGCGCCGTTTCGCCTGTCATGCCTTCTTCGACGAGCTCTTGCGCGGTCTGCTGCGCGGCGAGAACGATATCGTAGACGCGCTTGAACTCGTCGTCCGGCTTGCCGAGAAAGATCGTGCGCGTGAGGTCGGACATGTAGCCGTCCAGTCTGACGCCCATGTCGATGACGACGCCTTCGCCCTTCTTGAGCTTGCGGTCAGTCGGGAAGCAGTGCGGCATCGAGCCGCGCTCACCCGCGCCCACGAGGGTATCGAACGACAGGCCTTCGCCGTCGTGCTCGCGGATGTACTTCTCGATCTCCCAGGCGACCTGCTTCTCGGTCCAGCCGGGCTCGACGCGCGGCGCGACATCGGCGAACGCTTCGTCGCCTAACGTAATCGCGGCTTGCAGCGCAGCGATCTCCTCGGCGTCCTTGATCACGCGGATACCTTCGACGAGGTTCGTTGTGGCGACGAGCTTCGGACGGGCATCCTCAGGTAGGTCCTGCACGACCTTCCGAATCGTGCGATACGACTGATAGCTCACTTGGGACGACTCGAACGCAACGCGCTTGCCGCCGAGATCCTCGAGCATGCCTGGCAGCCACTTGTCCATGGCACCAACGGACTTATGCAGCCGGAACGCCTTCGCCTGCTGTTCGGCTTGTTCGTAATAGCGGAAGTCTGTCGCGATGATCGCGTCGTCTTTCGTCACGAGCAGGTAGGCGGACGTGCCGGTGAAACCGGAGAGGTAGCGCCTGTTGACCGGACTGGCGTTCTCCGGGCTGGAGACGAATAGAGCGTCCAAGTTGTGCTTGTCTAGTTGCTCACGCAGGCGGTCGATGCGCTGGGTAGTCATAGCGGAAGTATAGCGAGCAGACCCCTCCCCTAACCCTCCCCGAAACGGGGAGAGGAATTATTCAAGGCGAAGCGTTTGCTTGGACGAGTGCTTCGAGGGCGAGGATATAGCCGTACCAGCCGAGGCCTGTGATGACGCCTCGACAGGCAGCGCCGGTTACAGAGCGCCGCCGGAACGGCTCGCGGGCGGAGATGTTCGAGATGTGGACCTCGATCGCAGGAATACCGCAGCCGGCGAGAGCATCGCGCAGTGAGAGGCCGTAGTGGGTGAGCGCCCCACCATTGATGATAATAGCGCCGGCGGTTGGCGACTCCTGTTGGAGGTAGTCGATGATGGCGCCTTCGCTGTTGGACTGGAAGGCGTGTATCTCGGCGCCGAGCTCTTTGGCGCGCTCCGAAACGCGCTGGACGATGTCATCGAGCGTGAGGGAGCCGTAGATCTCGGGCTCGCGCGTGCCGAGCGTATTCAGATTCGGGCCGTTGATAAGCAAGATGCGCATCAAGACCAGCGTACAGCATAGATGTAAGGGAAGGGCATTAGGGTTAGTCCTACGCGAGATCGATAGACCATGCCCTCCCTCACCCAGGCCCCTCTCCCTCGCCAAGGGAGAGGGGAGTTACGGCATTCGGCGGTGGTATACTCGCGGCGAGGGACGCTGATGAAGTCGCAGGGATTGCGAGCTGTGGCTCTCGTTGGGATGGCGCTGCTGCTTCTGGCGGGGGCGTTCGCAGCGAAGGCGGCCGCCGAAGGTGATGCTGGGGTGCCGCCAGGACAGGGTGTGTCTTACACCGTACAGCCTGAGCATCCCACCGAACTGGACCAGATCACCGTCAACGTTCTGATCAGGGACGGCGGATGCTACATCCTCGAAGGCGTTGAGCTGACCGTGTCAGAGGATGAGATCGACATCCGAGTCGTCGCGACCGAGAGCGAAGTGTGCCCTGCCGTGGACGGGCCCTTCGAGATGAAGCTGCCTGTTCCAATCGGGCGGCTGGACGCCGGTACGTATGCAATCGATGTCGCGTTCCGCCTATGTGGAGCTGCGTTCTGCGCGGAGATCGGTATCGGCGGCGGCTTCGACGTTGTAGCGATCGGCGACGCTGACTGTGACAGCACGGTGAACAGCATCGACGCTAACGTCGTGCTTCAGAGTTCGGCGCGCCTCATAGACAGCGCGCCCTGCGAGTCAGCAGCGGACGCGAACCGAGACGGCGCCGTACGGTCGACTGACGCGACGCTGATACTACAGTACACGGCTGGGTTGTTAGGACAGTTGCCGCCGGAGTAGGGACCACCCACGCACGTTTTCGCAGGGCAACGACGTAGGGTCCTTCGTGAACAGCGACGTTCTTCGCGAGGGATCAGATTTCCTTCGCTTCGCTCGAGGACAGGCTCTCGCTGCGCTCGGAATGACAATCGGTGAGTATACTGCGCTCGATGGGTAAGACATACAAACGCATCGTTGCGAAGCTAGGGACGGGGCTACTGACCTCGGGGTCCGAACGACTCGATACCAAGATGATCGCGGCGCTCGCAGGGCAGGTAGCGAAGCTGCGATCGAACGGCTGCGAGGTGATCGTGGTGACCTCCGGCGCAATCGCGGCCGGGCGCGAGCGGCTCAAGATAGGGCATGCCGGCCAGGCGGCCAGCCGCAAGGACATGCCGTTCAGGCAAGTCCTGGCTTCGGTCGGGCAAAGCCATCTGATGCAGACATACGATTCGACCTTCCGCGACCACGACATCGTGGTGGCGCAGACGTTGCTGACGCGGCGCGACCTCTCGGACCGAGTAGCGTACCTGAACGCGCGCAATACACTGCTGGCGCTCCTCGAGGTCGGGGCGCTGCCGATCGTGAACGAGAACGATGTCGTCGCGGTCGAGGAGATCGCGGACGCACACATCGGTGACAACGACAATCTGTCGGCGCTGGTTGCGAACCTAGTAGATGCCGACCTGCTAGCGATCCTGTCGGATGTGGCGGGGCTGCACACCGCGGACCCGCGGCTTGACTCGAAGGCCGAGCTGATCCCTTCCGTCGCGCGGGTGACGGCGGATATCGAGCAGCTCGCCGGGGGCAAGGGCAGCGCGCACGGTGTGGGCGGCATGGTCACGAAGCTGCAGGCGGCGAAGCTCGCTTCGGCGGGCGGGACGGACGTCGTGATCGCGGAAGGGCGCGAGCCGAACGTACTGGAGCGGCTAGCGAGCGGCGAGGCGATCGGCACGCTGTTTCCCGCTACTGGGGACCGCGTGGAGAGCCGCAAACGCTGGATGCTGTCGGGCCTGGCGGCGCGCGGGAAGATCATCGTCGATGCGGGCGCAGCGAAGGCGCTGCGCTCCGGCGGGAAGAGCCTGCTGCCGGCTGGCGTCAAGGACATCGAAGGGCCATTCCAGCGCGGCGACACCGTCCCGATCTTCGACGAAGAGGGACATCGCATCGCAGTGGGCATTACGAATTACGCACATGACGACGCGTCGGCGATCCGCGGGATACGTTCGGACAAGATCGCTGAGATGCTAGGGCATGAGTTCGGAGCGGAGCTTGTGCACAGGAACAACCTGGTGCTGCTGTGACAAAGGTCACCGGCCACCAGAGGGCGCGCATTCTCAGTCGCAGCGCTGCGGGAGGCCTGAAGGCCTCCCCTACGGACCCGTAGCAATGTTTGCGTGGCTGCGCAGGTTTTTTTACAGCGACGACCCAGACGTGAAGCTGGCGGCCGGGATGAGCGAGCCTGAAGCGATGATGATGGCAGAGCTATTGGAGAACAACGGGATCATGTCGTTCTCGAAGAACACGCAGTGGATCGGCGTAGCCTACGGTATGTCGCTGCCGAATGCGTTCGATGTGTGGGTCAGGCAAAGCGACCTCGAGCGTGCGCAGCAGGTGCTAGGCTCACTACTCGAAGGGTACGAGCCAGATGAAAGCCGTGGGGCACGACGACGACAGAGGGAGCAGAGCTAATTCTGCCCCAAGCCAGGCCGAAGCCTGGCCTTCCCTCGAGGCTCGGCTTGTCCAGGTGAAGGGCGTTTGGTATCGTCGCTGCTAGCTAGCAGAGCGACGAGGAGGGCCGTAGATTGGCCGTCGATATCAAGAAGACGGAAGCTCCTAAGGGTAAGGAATCGAGCGCGTACACGTTCGTGGCCGTCTGCAAGTCGGACGAGCTGGCGGAGGGAGAGGTCAAACAGTTCAAAGCCCGTGGCAAGGAAGTCGCTGTTGGGCGCTTGGAGGGCGGCCAGTTGTTCGCCGTCGGTGGACGGTGTTCTCACATGTTCGCCAGACTCGGCAAGGGCAAGCTTGAGGGCTGTCTACTGGAGTGCCCGTGGCATGGGACGAAGTTCGACGTGACGGATGGCTGTGTCGCGAACTGGGTGACGCGGCCGATAGCGCTGAAGCTGGTGTACGATGCGACGCTGCCCGCGTTCCTGAAGCGCAGCATTCCGACGTTCGAAACGAAGGAAGAAGGCGGCGAAGTCCACGTAGCGGTCGACTAGAATTACCAATCCCGCGGACTGAAGTCCGCGCCTCATGTCGTCCATCCGTTCCGTCCGCCAACAGCGGGCGGTCTTGCTTTCTAAAGGAGTAGCTTCATGATGGGGCAAACGTCTCTCTCGGGGCTGGCGTTTCTGCGCGATGCGCGGCGCGGACGCGCGTCGTCGTACGACGTGTCGGGCGGGAACGCGGACTTCTGGCTGATGCAGCCGGGCGAGACGCGTACGCTGGCGTCGATCGAGGGCACGGGCTGCGTGCGGCACATCTGGATGACGCTCGGCTCGCGCGAGGAGGCGTTCCCGCGGCGGAGCGTGCTGCGCATGTACTGGGACAGCGCATCGACGCCGTGCGTGGAGGCGCCGGTAGGCGACTTCTTCGGCATCGGGCACGGCATCACGAAGGAATACTGGTCGCTGCCGCTGACGATGAGTCCCCGCGACGGGCGAGGCTTCAACTGCTTCTTCCCGATGCCGTTCTCCCAGAACGCGCGCATCGAAGTGACGAACGAGGGCGAACGGCGGCTAATGCTGTACTTCTATATCGACTACGAGACGTACGACTCGCCGCTGGAGAACGCGGCGTGCTTTCACGCGCAGTGGCGTCGCGAGAACCCGACCGGCGGCTGGGGCGAAGACGCCCGCTTGTTCGAAGACGACCAGCCGTACCGCGCCGAAGTGTTTTCGACCGCGAACACGACGGGTGAGGGCAACTACACGATCCTGGAAGCGCGCGGGCGCGGACACTACGTGGGCTGCAACCTGCACATCGATTGCTTCCGACGCGGCTCCGATCCTTGGTACGGCGAGGGCGACGACATGATCTTTATCGATGGGGAAGCTGCACCGACGCTGCACGGCACCGGCACGGAGGACTACTTCAACACGGCGTGGGGCCCGCGGACGGAGTTCTGCGCGCCGTACCACGGGCTGCCGCTGACCGAAGGGACCGCGGAGTGGCCGTGGGGCGGCAAGCACAGCATGTACCGGTACCACATCGAGGACCCGGTGCACTTCCGCGAGTCGATCTGCGTGACGATCGAGCACGGACACGCGAACCACATGTCGCACGACTACTCGTCGACGGCGTACTGGTATCAGACGGAGCCGCACCTTGAGTTTCCTCCCTTGCTGCCGGTCGAACAGCGGATGCCCAGACGGTAGGAGGCGGAGGGCCTGACGGCCTCCCCTACACGGAGGGCCGGAGCCGCACGCGGTGGGTCGCCGGCCGGTCGCCCCTACGTGACCAGACACTTGATAACACGGCCGTTAGTTGACACGTTCTAGGAGCATTGGTAGGATTGATGCGCCCTGCCGACACCTATTGATATGCCCTACGGACGTCTGCTCGTCGTTGCACTGCTATGCCTCGCGGCGGGGCTGGGAATGAGCACGCGCGAGACGATCGCGGCGGGAAATAGCCTGACTTCGCCGGATACGGCCGGGACCGTCGGCCAAACGACATCGATCGCGATGGACGGAAGCATCCCGGTGGTGAGTTACTTCGATAACACGAACGGCGACCTGCAGGTGCTGCGCTGCGGTAATTCGACGTGCACGTCAGGCAACTCGATTGCGACGCCGGATAGCACGGGTATCGTGGGGCAGTACACATCGCTGGCGCTGGATAGCGCTGACCGTCCGGTCGTCGCGTACTACGACAGCACGAATAGCGCGCTGAAGGTACTGCATTGCGGCAACACGACGTGCACATCGGGGAACGTGATCAACACGCCGGACGCGGACACCGTCGGGACGCAGACGTCTCTGGTGCTGGATGGCGCCGGCAGGCCAGCGGTGAGCTATTACTCCAGCCACCTCAAGGTGCTGCGCTGCGGCGATGTCAACTGTGGTTCGGGGAATACGACGGCAGAGCCAGACACCGTGGGGCCGGTGGGCTTTCACTCTTCCATAGCGATCGCGTTCGGCGGCATTCCCGTTGTGAGCTATTACGATCAGAAGAACGGCGACTTGAAGGTCTTACGCTGCGGCAACACCACGTGCATATCCGGCAGTAACACGATCACCACGCCCGACACGACTGGCGACGTTGGAGAGTACACATCAAGCGTGCAGGACCCAAGCACCGGCTTCCCAGTTGTCAGCTACTATGACGCGACGAACGGTAACCTGAAAGTTCTACGTTGCGGAACTACCACGTGCTCGTCCGGCAACACGATTGCGACGCCAGACACGAGCGGAGTGGTTGGCTCCCATACGTCGCTAACGCTGGACAGCAGCGGCAAGCCGGTGGTGAGCTATCGCGACGAGACAACCGGCGATCTCAACGTCCTGCACTGCGGCAACACGACGTGCTCCGCAGGCAACTTCGTGGCATCGGTGGATACGACGGCCAACGTCGGCTTCGAGACATCCATCGCGCTGGACAGCGCGCTGCCCGTCGTCAGTTACTTCGACCAGTCGAACGGCGACCTGCGCGTCGCGCGCTGCGGAGACGCGAACTGCAAGGGCACGGTCCCGAGTGGTGATTCGGACGGAGATGGCTGTCCGGACGTGAAGGAGCAGCAGACAGCGCCCGGCAGCCAGGGGACTGGCGGTCTGCGCGATTATCTGAACCCATGGGACTACATGAACGCCACGGGAGACGGTCTGAACCGTGTGGACGATATCCTGGCGGTCGTCAACAAGTACTTCGAGGACCAGTATCTGCCGAGTCCGCCTAACCCTCCGAACACGCCGAATCCCAACTACACGGTGAACACCGACCGGACTGACAACCCTGCAAGTTCTGAACAGTGGGACTTATTGGGGCCGAACGGCTTGCAGCGCGTCGATGACATACTGGCGGCGGTGTTTCAGTACTTCCACGACTGTAGTTAGCACCGCGACCGGGCTGACCGCAGGCTGGAGTCACACTGAGGGTTGAAACCCTCAGCTACGGCCCGGGGGGACCGATCCTGAGGGGCTGAGGGCACCTGGGGGTTGAAACCCTCAGCTACACCTGTGCGGCGGCGGCTTCGGTGCTGACTTCCTCGACGAGGCGAATCGTGCGGGCGAGCGTATCCAGCCGTTCGGTGAGGTCACGGCCGTCCGGTTCGACGCGGAGCGTGGTAACGCCGGCGTCGCGGTAGGCGCGGATGCGATCGCGCACCATGTCTTCGGTGCCGAGCAGGTTGCTCTGCAGGACGATCTCGTCGGGCACGAGCGCGGCCGCTGCGTCGCGGTTGCCTTCGAGCCAGAGGCGCTGCGATTCGATAGCGACATCTTCGTAGCCGGCGCGCTGGTAGGCGGCGTTGTAAAAGTTACGCTCCCGAGAACCCATCGCACCGAGCGTGAAAGCGATGCCGGGCCGGCGGTGGGTAATGAGCTGATCAACGTCCTCGGAGAAGGCGACGACGCCGCCTGCCTGCAGATCGAGATCGGCAAGCGAGCGGCCAGCGCGTTTGGCGCCGCGCTCGATGTCAGCGAAGAAGACGCCGGCGTGCTCGGGCATGAATGACGTGCCGAGCCAGCCATCGGCGATCTCGCCCGTGAGCTCCAGGCTCTTGGGGCTGAGGGTGGCGAGATAGACGGGAATGTGCGGCGCGGGAGGCGCAGCGGAGCGGATCGCCTTGCCATCGCCGCCGGGAAGGGGCAGGTGGTACAGCTCGCCGTCATAGCTGACGCGTTCGCCAGCGGCGACGAGGCGCACGATCTCTATGATCTCGCGCATGCGGCGGATCGGCCGGTCGAATGGAATGCCGTGCCAGCCCTCGATCACTTGCGGTCCGCTGACGCCGAGGCCGAGCAGAAAGCGATCATGCGAGAGCGCGGCGAGCGACATGGCGGTCATCGCGACGAGGGCGGGCGTACGCGTACCGGCCTGGATGATGCCGGAACCGAGCATGATGCGCGACGTGCGCGCGGCCATGAAGGCGAGCGGCGTGACGGCGTCGTAGCCCCACGATTCGGCGGACCAGACAGAGTGCACGCCCATGCGTTCAGCCTCGGCGACGTAGGTGGCGGCGGCGTCCCAGCCGTCGCGGGCGGCACCAAGTGAGATCGATACCTGCATGGCGCTAGCGCGCCTCGACGGGCTGTGCGAGCCACTGCTCGCGGCGGCGCTGATGCTCGATATCGCGCTCTTTGAATTCGGGCAGCAACTCGCTGGCGAAGAGGCGGAGAGAGCTCATGATGTCGTCGTGCTTCGTGGCACCAGCCTGCGCGACGAAGATGATCTGATCGATGCCAGCGTTTTCGTAGGCGAGGAGACGCTCGCGGATCGACTTCGGGGAGCCGATGCAGAACGATGCTTCGGCGGGGGCGGCGCCTGCGACAGTGCGTTGATAGTCGCGCCAGAGGTCGGTGTTGCCTGGATCGTGGTTGCTGCCGCCGGCGTAGTAGTGCGCGAGAGCGTAGCCGAAGAAGCGCATGCCGGGAAACCCCTTCTCCACAGCTTCTTCATCGCGAGGGCAACACATGAAGCCGGAGACGATAGCGAACTGTGCGTTCACGGCGTCACCTATAGGGTCGCACTCGTCGCGGATGAGGCGGTAGTACTCCTCGCGGCGGCGAGCGGTCTCGTCGATGCCCGCGAAGTCGAAGCCGAGCGAGCCGAGGCCGAAGCGCGCGGCGGTGAACGATGTCTGCGGGTTGGAGCAGGCGACCCAGAGCGGCGGGTGCGGCTTCTGCACCGGCTTCGGGATGACGTTTCGCTTGGGGAAATCGATGTACTTGCCATGGAACTCCCACGGCTCATCGCGGAACATGCCCACCATCGCGCGGAGGGACTCCTCCCACTGCTCCTTCTTCTC
>JBKKBW010000020.1:0-3060 GCA_046713635.1 Dehalococcoidia bacterium | reverse complement strand
GTCCTCGAGCGGAGCGAAGGGCGTCTCCGCGTGAAAGCTGAAAGCTGAAATGCTGACTGCCCTTCCGTGCTATCCTGCCCTTCGTCATGACTGACTGGGCGGAACTCGAATCGCGCGTCTTCATGCGTACCGGCAAGCGCATGCCCGTCGTGCTCGTCCGCGGCGAGGGCAGCCGCGTCTGGGACGAGGACGGCAAGCCATACCTCGACTTCTTCGCCGGCACCGCGACCGTCAGTCTCGGCCACAGCAACCCCGTCGTCACCGACGCCCTCGCCGACCAGGCGCGCACGCTCACGCTCACATCGAACCTCATGTACACCATCCCGCAGCTCCAGCTCGCCGAGCTGCTCGTCAACAACTCCTGCTTCGACCGCGTCTACTTCAACAACTCCGGCGCTGAGGCGAACGAGGCCGCGATCAAGCTCGCCCGCAAGTGGGGCCACGAGCAGCGCCACGGCGCTTATGAGATCATCTGCACCGAGAACGGCTTCCATGGCCGCACGCTCACCACCGTCACCGCCAGCGGCACGCCTCGCTACAGCGAGCCCTTTGCTCCCCTGCCGCCCGGCTTCCTCCACGTGCCCTTCAACGACATCGAGGCCATCAAGGCCGCGACGAACGAGAGGACGTGCGCCGTCTTCATCGAGCCGATCCAGGGCGAGGGCGGCGTCAACGTCCCGGACGACGCCTACCTCCCTGCCCTACGCCGCTGGTGCGACGAACAACACATACTCCTCATGTTCGACGAAATACAGACCGGCCTCGGCCGCTGCGGCAAGCTCTTCGCCTACGAGCTGTACAACGTCGAGCCGGACATCATGACGCTCGCCAAGGGCATCGCTTCCGGCGTGCCACTCGCGGCGATCCTCTCGAAGGACCACTGCTCGGTCTTCGTGCCCGGCGACCACGGTTCGACGTTTGGCGGCAACCCGCTCGCCACTCGCATCGGCTACGAAGTCTGCAAGTACATCATCGAGCACAAGCTGCCGGATAAAGTTGCCGCTGACGGTGAGTACCTCGAGCAGCGCTTCCGCAGCATGGAGGACCGCTTCGACATCGTGCAGGGCCATCGAGGCAAAGGGCTGCTCCAGGCCATCGTGCTATCGAAGGACGCCGCGGGGGAAGTCGTCCGCGAATGCCTCGCGCGCGGCCTGATCCTGAATAACGTCCGCCCGAACGCCGTCCGTATCTGCCCGCCCCTCACCATCACCCGCGAGGACATGGACGAAGGTCTCGCGACTCTTGAGAGCGTCCTCGCCGAGAAGTCCGGAGCCGCACCGAAGTGAATTGTCGTCTGACATTGGCAGGACTTCGAACGCAGCCTGTAGGGGCGCATGCCTGTCCTCGAGCGAAGCGAAGGAGCAATGCGCCCTACCCTCTCCCTTGGGGAGAGGGTCACTCGCCGAAGGCGAGTCGGGTGAGGGCAGTTAGGTCAGACCGCCAACCAGGAGAGCAGCGATGCCTGTGACTAAGACCGAAAAACCCAAAACTCCAAAGGGAACTCCTCGTGCCACGCGCATGACATCGACCGACTACGGCTTCGAGGGCGCCAAGAGCCCGCCCGGCAAGAAGATGCCGTGGACCGCCGTCGAGCGCAAACTCAAGGCGGCGCGCAATTACTGGATCGGCACGACGCGCCGCGACGGACGCCCGCACAGCGCGCCCGTATGGGGTGTCTATCTCGACGGCGTGATGTACTTCTCGACCGGCAACGACTCCGTCAAAGGGCGGAATCTGGCGCGATCCCCACACGTCACCATTCATCCGGAGATCATCGACGACGCAATCATCCTCGAAGGCAGGGTCGACAAGTTGAAGGCATCACCCAAGCTGAAGCCCGTCTGGACCGCATACAACCGGAAGTACAAGTTCGATCCGGCGGGATCCGACTTCTACGCCCTCCGCCCGGACCTCGTTTTTAGCTACACCGAGCCCGACTTCATCGAGACGGCCACTCGCTGGACGTTCGGCGGGAGGCGCAAGCGTGGCCCTCGTAAATAGGCAGAGTGGTTCTCGTCGCAGGCGCGATCCCATAGCCTTACCGTGGAGGAGTTCCAAGTAGATGCCTGAAAAAGTGGTGCTCGCCTACTCCGGCGGCCTTGATACGTCCGTCGCCGTCAAGTGGCTCGCCGATAAACGCCAGTACGACGTCGTCGCGCTGACCGTGGACGTCGGTCTCGACCGCGACCAGGCTGAGCTCGAAGAGCGCGCGCGCGGTGCCGGTGCCGTCGACTATCGCTGGATCGATGCGCGCGAGGACTTCATCCGCTACTTCGCGTTCCCTGCGCTCGCTGCCGGCGCTATGTACCAGGGCAAGTACCCGCTTGCGACCGCGCTCGCCCGGCCGCTGATCGCCAAGCTGATGGTCGATGTCGCGCGCGAGACCGGTGCGACGGCCGTCGCTCATGGGTGCACCGGCAAGGGCAATGACCAAGTCCGCTTCGACGTCAGCACACAAGCGCTCGCGCCGGACCTCAAGATCGTCGCACCGCTGCGCGAATGGGAGCTCAAGACACGTGAAGAAGAGATCGAGTACGCACGGAAACACAACATCCCGGTGCCGGTGACGAAGAAGAGCTCATACTCAATCGACGAGAACCTGTGGGGACGCAGCATCGAGTCGGGGCCGCTCGAGGACCCGTGGACGGAGCCGCCGGAGGACTGCTTCGCTTGGACGAAGTCGATCGCTGCCGCTCCGGACACGCCGGCCTACATCGAAATCGAGTTCGAGCGCGGAATTCCCGTCGCGATCGACGGCGAACAACTCGACGGCGTCGAGATGACGCAACGCTTGAACGCGCTGGCCGGCGAGCACGGCATCGGCCGCGTTGATCATCTGGAAGACCGGCTCGTCGGCATCAAGTCGCGCGAGGTCTACGAATCACCCGCGGCGATGACGCTGCTGCGCGCGCACGAAGCGCTGGAGCACATGACGCTCTCCAAGCAGCAGCTCCGGCTCAAGGCTTCCGTCGCCCACGAATATGCCGAGCTGATCTACAACGGACTCTGGTTCACAGCGCACCACCAGGACTTAGCGAGCTACGTTCAATCAACGCAACG
>JBKKBW010000019.1:0-3675 GCA_046713635.1 Dehalococcoidia bacterium | reverse complement strand
CAACATTCGCCTCCACCGTGTAGCTGTCGGCAGGCAGCGTGCCCTGGTAGTTTCCGTCAGCGTCGGTGCGGTAGTGGGCCACCACGTTCTTCGCCGTGCCTGGACCATCGACAGGATTCCCAAGCACTGTGACGTCGGCGCCCTCCTCGGGCGAGCCGCTTCGCGTGACGGTGCCCTCGATCGTCCCCGTCGAGAGGCCGGTGATGTCGTTGCGGATGTCGATGATCGACCCGAGGTCGTTGCCGACGGCGAAATAGCGCGTGACGCTCGTCTGTCCGAGCGGCGGGATCACGTAGTTCGGGGGTTCCGCGCCGAGGATCGCAGCTACGGCATTCACGCCGTGTGCAATGATGCTCACGCCGCTCGTGGTGAAGCTGGTCGACTCCGCTAGAGGATAGATGAAGCCGTACGAGACGCCTGTCGCGTCACCATCGCCGTGCCAGGCCAGGACGTTGCAGAGGTCGCAGGCGCTGGACACGAGCACTTCTCCGAAGCCGTACCCGGGCAGGAAGATCTCCAGGTCGCCTGATCCGCCGAGGAATTCAGTCATGAACGTTTCCACGGTCTGGGTGGTGCTTGTATTCGTGATCGTTGTTACGACCTCGATGTGGGCCGCGCCCGGGGTCAGGATGTAGTCCGTGACGAACGATACGGGCAGATCGACGTCGTCGTACTCTGGCGGGATCGACAGGCCAAAGCCGGCCGCCTGCGTGCTCGGATTGATGAAGTCCAGCAGGTCGTCGACGCCGGTGGCGCGAATGACGGCCGGCTCACCGTTCGAGCCGTCGTTGAATACTGAGACGCTCGTGTAATGCGCCGTGTTCTCAATGTTGATGCCGAAGGCGAACTCCTCGAAGTGGTCGCGCTCCGGATCACCTACAGGGCGCACGAGGTCGGCGTCGATGAGCTGTCCGCCGTACTGCCCGACGTTGAGCAAGTTGCGCTGCGGCGCCTGGATCACGAACTGCACCTTGCCGTTCGAGATGTAGTAATCACCCAGCCGGCCGCGGCTCAGCGCGCCGCCGATGAGATCGTTGGCGTTACTGATCAACCGCGCGACTGCTTGCGGCTGCCAGTCCGGGAAATGGTCAGCCCCGGAGTTATTCGTCAGGTTGGTTTCATTGCTGCCGTCACTGTCCATGACGTAGAGCTCTGCGTTGCCGTCCCGGTCACTCCACAAGGCGATCTGGGAACCGTCTGGCGACCACGCTGGATCCTGGTCAAGCGCCGAGTTGTTCGTCACTCGCGTCTGATTGCTGCCATCCACGTCCATAACGTAGATTTCGCAGTTGCCGTAACGAGTGGTGTCGAAGGCGATTGTCGAGGCACTAGGAGACCACGAGGGTCGACCGTCGACGCCAGCGTCCGTGGTGAGTCGCATTTCTCCGCTACCGTCTGCGTTCATGGAGTAGATGTCCCAATTGGCGGAACGCAGCGCGTCGAAGGCAATCTTGGAGCCGTCAGGTGACCACGCCGGGTCGTTGTCGGCGCCGGCACTGTTCGTGAGACGCGTCTCTGCAGTGCCATCGGCATTCATCACATAGATTTCGTCGTCGCCGTCCCTGGAGCTGACGAATGCGATCTTTGTCCCATCAGGCGACCACGCTGGCTGGTAATCGGTTGCACCATCGGTTGTCAATCGCAGCGGCGAGGTACCATCGGCGTTCATTACGTAAATTTCTTCATTGCCATCGCGCTGAGTCGCGAAGGCAATCTTGGAGCCTGTCGGCGACCACGCTGGATATCGATCCAGGGCCACGTTGTTGGTTAGATTCGTCTGACCGCTGCCGTCAGCGTCCATGACATAGATTTCGGAGTTGCCGTCGCGGTCAGTCTCGAACGCGATCTTGCCGTTGACACCCGGGAAGGCGGCCTCAGCACTTGGGGTGCCCGAATCGCCAGCCGAGTTCCATGCGAGCACGAGGGCGGCTGCTATCAAGACGCCAAGACAAAGTGGGCCGGCGGCCATAAGACGCGGTAGTGGCATGTTCATTCCCTTGCTGAGGAAGGCAATGCGCGGGGGAGCGCTCCGACCCTCCCGCTAACGGAGCGCGCTGCACCTAGTATACGCGCGGGACGGAGTCTGTCAAGCGTGCATTCTTGGCGCTTAGGTTTGGGGGGTGTCTACTTGACACATAATGTTGAATGATATATTTATGCACCTGTGTTAGCAGCTTAGTCGGGCAGGGGAGTTAGCGCACCCGATGGCAGTCAATCCATTCGATAACTACCTCGACCTCGTCGAAGCTGCCCGCATTCTCCGCATCCACCCGCAAAGCCTTCGTCGCCTGATTAAGCAGAAGAAGGTGCCGGCGGTGCTCTTCGCTGGCAAGTACCTGATCGAACGCGCCAAGCTGGAGATGTTCCAGTCGAACTATGACCCGCGGCCGGGCCGCAAGCCGATCCGGCGCTTGCTCTAGGGCGCAGTAGACCCTCAACAAAGGAGGCCGAGCGATTCGCCCGGCCCCTTGCTATCGCTTCGGGGCGTTCCGCACTGCTACAAGTCGGCGTCAAGGGTGTGTTCAGGCTGCGATTCGAGGAAAGCCATCGATTTGCGGTACCAATCATCGCTGATCTTGCGGTCAGATATGAGGTAATTGAGCAGTACCTCCAGAGTCAGGAGCGACACGAGGTTGATCCCCTGTCGCTGGAGTCGCTCGCGGCCGCCTTGCTGGCGGTCGATCAAGACGACAGCATCGCCAACCATGAGCCCGGCCTCGCCGAGCTGAAGCGCCGTCTCCAGAATACTGCCGCCGCCAGCGAGCAAGTCGTCCATGATCAGCGCGGTTTCGTTCGGATGGTAGATGCCTTCGATGTCGCTGCCAAGATCATCTGGCCGTGGGTGGAGATACACCATCGGCACCTTGGACGTCAACGAGAAAGCTGTCGCGACATGGAGGCCGCCGAACGGCACGCCTGCGACTACGTCGAACGGGTGGACTTGGGGGTTGCGCATCGCCTGTAGCGCTTGCAGCTCCTCCCAGATAATGTGCGCCGCGCGCCAGAGCGCGGTCGGGTGGCCGATCAGGAGGCGGAGGTTGATGTGGATGGGTGAGTGGACGGTAGTCCGGCCGAGCGTGAAATCGCCGAACTGGACAGCGCCAAGCTCCCAGAGCGTCTCTGCTAGCCAGAGGTTGCTCGCTTGGGAGAGCTGATGGCGTTCTGGCATGTGCGTGAAGCGTCCTGCCTCTAACTAGGTGAAGGGCCTTCCCACGTCTTGGGAAAGCCCTTTGAGTTCTTCGTTCCGACGGATCCCACGCCGGGAAGCTCCCGAACAGTTTGGTCACCGCTAGCGGCGACCCTCAGACCGTTGGTGGGAAACCGGCGGTCCTTGTCAGCCCTGCCGCACCAGCGACAGGGCGTTCCTAGTCAACCTGCCAGACTCCACATAGGATTCGCAGATTCTTCAATACCACCTGCTCCTCCTTTCTGAAGCCCGGTCGAATTCGCCGTGTGCCTCTAGTGAAAACATAGCTCCCTGCTCCCAGGCTGTCAAGAGCCCAACAGGTTAGCCTCGCGGCCCCGAGGCGCTCTCCACCGCGTCCACGTTTACGCAGTTGGGCGGCATCTTGCCGTCGAGCGCTGCAATGAGATTATCGGCCGCCATGCGCGCCATCCGTTGCCTTGTTGCCACGCTGGCCGAAGCGATGTGAGGCGTGACGAGGAGGTTGGGGA
>JBKKBW010000018.1:0-5556 GCA_046713635.1 Dehalococcoidia bacterium | reverse complement strand
AACGAGATCGCCGGGTCCTGGAACTGGCCGAACACCCAGCCGATGCCGATGATCAAGAGCATCTGGACGGTGATGCGGGTCAGGTCGCCCATCAAACGCCCGAGCAGGATCGCCAAGCGGTTGATCGGCGTCGTCAATAGCTTGTCCAGGAACCCGCTGTCGATGTCGGTGACCATGGCGACGCCGGACTGACCTGAGCCGAACAGGATCGATTGCAGAATGACCGTTGGAATGAAGAACTGCAGGTAGCTCACGTTGCCGAAGTCGGCTGCCGCTCCCGGAAAGCTCACGATACGCGAGAACATCTGCCCGAAGAGCACCAGCCAGATGAGCGGCTGAATGAGCGAGAAGAAGATCACGGTCGGTTGGCGGGTCAGGCGTTTGATCGCGCGGACATAGAGAACAAACGACTCGCTCAGGAGCTTGGGCAGGCCGGTCGGCATCGCTTCGAGGCGGACCAAGCTGGCGCCTGGTGGCGGCGGAATCGTACCTTCGGTTAGGGCCATCGGCTAGCCCCGTCTCTTTGTCGGACGGGAGAACGGCATGCGCGCATTCCGCCAGTTTTGCACAGGCGAGTCCTCCCGAATACGCTCGCCGGTGTACTTCAGGAAGACGTCATCGAGTGTCGGACTGGTCAGCGATAAGTCAGCGACATCAATGTCCGCCTCGTCGAGCGAGCGCAGGATCTGTGGTAACGCCTGGCCGCCGTTTTGCGCCGTCATCAGCAGCTTGCCATCGTCGTTGCGGACGTTGCTGACGAACGACAGCGCGCCGATGATCCCCGTCGCCTTGGCTAGCTGCACGGGGGCTGGTACGCCGTCCTCGCGAAAGGCAAGGCTGATAACGTCGCCGCCCAGCTCTCCCTTAAGCCCGGCTGGGCTGCCGCTCGCGATGATCTTCCCGTGGTCGATGATTGCCAGCCGATGGCAGAGCTTGTCAGCTTCCTCCAGGTAGTGCGTCGTCAGGAAGATGCTCATGCCTTCGCGCTTGTTCAGGTCCTCCAGGTATGTCCAGATTCCGGCGCGGTTTTGCGGGTCCAGGCCCGTAGTTGGCTCATCGAGAAAGAGTAGCTGTGGCCGGTGGATCAGGCCAGTCGCCAGATCGAGACGCTTGCGCATGCCGCCCGAGTACGAGCCGGCCATCCGGTCGGCGTCGGCTCCGAGGTCGACTAAGTCCAGCAGTTCGCCGATGCGTTTGTTCAACGTCGCCGCGTCCATGTGGTAGAGGCGCCCTTGTAGCCAGAGGTTCTCGCGCCCCGTCAGCTCGTCGTCGACGCCGACTTCCTGCGCCGCGTAGCCGATCAGCGTACGGATCACGGTCGCGTCACTGGCGATGTCGTGGCCGAAGATGCGCGCGCGTCCCGACGTGGCGCGCAGGAGCGTGATGAGCACTTTGATCGTCGTCGACTTGCCGGCGCCGTTGGGGCCGAGGAAGCCGAAGAACTCGCCCTCTTCGATCGAGAACGAGATGTCCCGGACAGCCTCTGTACCATCCGGATACGTCTTGCTGAGCTGCTCGACCTCGATGACCGCGGTCATCAGTGCTGGAGAGGGATGTGTGCGGCGGTTGGCTGTGCCGGGAGCGTGCACGGGTCGGCGCGGTCTCCGCCGTAGCCGTGTGCGTCCAGGAGCTTGGCGAGAATCGATCCGAGGAGTCGCGTTTCGGATGGGTCGAGATGGCGCGCGAAGTGCTCCTCGACGGCTCGGTCAACCACCGAGTGCGCGCCAGCGAAGGCGCGCCGGCCTGCGTCCGTCAACACGGCGAACGTTCCGCGCCTGTCGGACGGGCAGGACGCCCGCTCGATCAGACCGGCTGCCTCGATCCGGTCGACCAGGCGCGTGACGCCGCTTCGGCTCAATACCAGGCGATCGGCCAGGTCTTGCATCCGTACCGCTCCACCTTCGGTGCTTGAGAGCCTGGCGAGCACCTCGAACCAGGCGAGCGGTAGCTGGCGCTCGTCCTGGAGCTGGCCCTCAATCGCGTCAAGGACGACAGCCTGGGCGGTGAGGAGGGTACGCCATGCTCGGAGAGTACCGTCCGTCGGTTCTAGTCCCATGCTTGTATCTTACAGGTAGACGGTTGACAGCGCAACTATCTTGGGATATGATAGTTGTATACGCAATGATTGTAGAAGCAAGCAGAAGGAGAACAGAAGAAATGGTACAGCTAGCAGAGAACCCGGTAGCCGCGAGAACAGTCTGGAAGGTGGACCCGGCCCACGCCACGGTCGAGTTCGCAGTCAAGCATCTGATGATCTCGACGGTGAAAGGGCGCTTCGGAGGCGTGGAGGCTACGATCTCAGGCAGCGCGGACGAGCCGCTCTGGGCAATCGCCGAGGCGGTGATCGACGTTTCGACCCTCGAGACCGGTAACCCGGAGCGAGACGCTCACCTTAGGTCAGCGGACTTCTTCGACGTGGAGAACTACCCATCGATGCACTACGTCAGCCGGTCGGTTTGCGCGGTCGACGACGGCGAGTTCGAAGTCGAAGGCGAACTTACGATGCGGGGCATCACGAGGCCAGTCACCCTACGCGCGACGTTCGAGGGGCTGATCACCGACCCCTGGGGCAACGAACGTGTCGGCGTCAGCGCCGAGGGGAAGGTCAAGCGCAGCGAGTACGGCTTAGAGTGGAACCTGCCGATCGAAACGGGCGGGTTCGTGGTTGGCGAGGACGTCAAGCTCTCGATCTACATAGAGGCCGTTCGCCAGGTAGCACGAAACGCGTAGCGTCCATTAGCGAAAGGGCCGGGCAGAGTCCCGGCCCTTCTTCGTCCTCGTTTTTCATGCGGATCGGATAGCATTCCCGTATGCTCACTGACCTCGAGCTGCTCGAGATCGAGATCGACACCCTCTGGCTCAAGGACGATCGCGGTCGCCTCGTCAAGGGTGGCGACGCGGAAGCGCGGTCCGCGCCGCACTTGGTGATTGGTGCTTGCAGGGACGGACGGATCGTGGCGATTGGGAGCGAAGTGCCCGAAGAACTCGCCTCCGACCTCCGGACTGTGATCGCGAGCGAAGCGCCTCAGAGCGATCCGGCCCTAGCGCCGGTCTCCCTCGTTCGCTGCGAGCACCTCCTCAAGGCGTCGCTTGGCCCCGCGGAGGTCTCCTCGGGCCCGAGCTACCTAATACCGCGTTCGATCGCCTATACGTCCTTCGCCGACATCCAGCGGTCGGACAGTGAGGACATCGATGCGTTGCAGGGCAAGAACCCGCAGTTGACCTGGACAACCGACGAGTGGCGACAACTGCTCGACGGTGATTTAGGCCCCTGGGCAGTTGCGACGATCGACGGCAAGGTCATTGCCGTCGGTCACTGCGCCCGGCTTACTGAGCGCGCCGCCGAGGCGGGCGTCTGGACCGATCCCGGCTTCCGGGGCCAGGGACATGCCGCTGCCGTGACTGCGGCATGGGCCTCGCTGCTGGTGCCGAGCGGCCGGCGCCTCTTCTACAGCACATCCGCAACGAACCTCTCCTCCCAACGCGTGTCCGCCCTCCTTTATCTGCGGCCCATCGGATGGCTCTGGAAGCTCTCCGCTCCTCGAACGACCTAGCCTGTCGCGGGGCGACTCTGGGCCGTTCGGTTCAAGCCAGCATATCGCAATTTCTGCAGCGTCCGGCGTATAATGACGCGCCGCGCGTCCTGCGGCACGATTCACACAGCAGAACGAGGAGTACCGCCAATGCTCAACGACGCCCTCAACGGCAAGATTCTGAATGTCCGTCTGTCCTCCGGCGATATCGAGCCGGAGACAATCCCGGAAGAGACGTATCGAAAGTACCTGGGCGGCTACGGCCTGGGCGCGCGCCTCATTTTCGACCGCATCCCGAAGGGGGCGGACGCGCTGGGTCCCGACAACGTCCTGGGTTTCTTCCCTGGGCTGCTAACCGGCACGCCGCTGTTTGGCATCCGCTACCAGGTGGTGACGAAGTCGCCGAAGAACAACGGCTGGGGCGACGCAAACTGCGGAGGCGACTTCGGCCCGTACCTGAAGCATGCCGGCTGGGACGGACTGATGCTCTATGGGAAGGCCGAGAAGCCTGTCTACATCCTGATCCAGGACGACAAGGTCGAGATCAAGGACGCGAGTGATATGTGGGGTATGCTCGCAATCGATGTCGAGCTGAAGCTGAAGGAGCAGTACGGCAAGAAAGCGAGCATCGCGTGCATCGGCCCGGCGGGCGAGAACCTGTCGCACATGGCGGGCATTTGCAACGAGCGCGGACGCCTGGCCGCCCGCAGTGGCGTCGGCGCGGTGATGGGCTCGAAGAACGTGAAGGCGATCGTCTGCCTAGCGTCGAAGAACATCCTCGCGGGCGACCGCAAGGATGTGAAGCTGATGGTGCGCGAGTCGCTCGACGGTTTCGTCGCGCCGCTCGCATCGTTCTTCCGCAACTACGGCACGACGGGCATCACGGCTGGTTCGGCGATGTCCGGCGACTCTCCGGTGAAGAACTGGGCGGGCGCTGGCGTCGCGGACTTCCCGGGCGCACCCGCGCTGATGGGCGACAAGTTCAACGAGAAGATGGACAAGAAGTACGGCTGCTGGCACTGTCCGCTCGCGTGCGGCGCAGA
Organism: Dehalococcoidia bacterium; assembly: GCA_046713635.1. Taxonomy (GTDB): domain Bacteria; phylum Chloroflexota; class Dehalococcoidia; order DSTF01; family RBG-16-68-14; genus JBBDXS01. Next base: position 980 of record JBKKBW010000018.1, on the reverse strand, counting down.
GAGCCACGGCTGGGACGAACATGAGACGAAGGCGCACGAGCGCATCGCCAAGCGCGCCGACCAGCGCGCGAAGCTGCAGAAGCAGCTCCAGGATGCGAGCGAGGAAGTCGCGATGCCGCTGCGCGAGGAGATCGCGAAGCTGGACGCCGCCGACGAGAGCGACGGCAAGATTAAGAACGACCCGCGCTACCCGTACCCGCACCACACGCATCGTGCCGAGTACGAGGCGGCAGCAGCGTTCGGCACGATGAACCTGATGAACGACATCAACGCCCTCCAGTACACGAACCATCTGTGCAACCAGTACGGCTTCGACGTGATCGCTGCGGGCGGTACGGTCTCGATGGCATTCGAGTGCTACGAGAACGGACTGATCACGAAGGAGGACACCGAGGGCGTCGAGCTGAAGTGGGGTGACCAGGATGCCGTAATCCATATGCTGAACTTGATGGGCACGCGCCAGGGGCGCGCGGGCGAGATCTTCGCCGATGGCGTCCGGCTCGCGGCCGAGCGGCTGGGCGGCCGCGCACACGAGTTCGCGATGCACATCGCAGGTGAAGAGCTGCCGATGCACGACCCGAAGCTCCAGCCGGAGTACTACACGACGTACAAGCTGGACCCGACGCCCGCGCGCCATACGCAGTACGAAGGCGCCGCGCGGGCGGGCTGGGGCGTCGCTCCCGGCGTGCGCGACAAATCGGTCTACGAGGGGCGCGGCGAGCACCACAAGGACGCGTCGGAGTACATGCACGTGGTGAACTCGGCGGGCATGTGCCAGTTCATCATGATGGCCGGGCCGAACGACAAGATCCCGGAGTGGATCAATATGACGACGGGCTGGGACACGACGCCGGAGGAGATCAAGCTGGCCGGGGAGCGCATCGGCAACTTGCGCATGGCGTTCTCGGTTCGCGAAGGCGACATCGTCACCAAGCGAGCTATACCGGACCGGCTCGTCGGCGGTCTGACCGCCGGCCCGC
>JBKKBW010000017.1:0-5124 GCA_046713635.1 Dehalococcoidia bacterium | reverse complement strand
CAACGCGCCAGGGTCCCAGGTCGCGGGCACCTCACCGACCACGGTATCCTCGGGTGGCGCATGCACAAGGCCCGGGGCGACTCGTAACTGGTACTGGTCCGACTGGCGGAAGCGCTCCTCCAGGCCGGCGGCATCCTGTGCTTCTATCTTTGGGTAAACGTGCCCCAGCTCTTCTACCTCAAAGTAGCTCAGTGCTTCCTTCGGCGATCCAATGAAGACAACGTGACCGCCCGCGCCGAGGAAGACGATCTTGTCGGACGCCAGCAAGCTCTCGACGTCATGCGATATGACGACCACGGTGCTACCGTCCGCGGCGAGGCCACGCACGATCTCCGTTACGCGCCAGGTGAGGCCGGGATCGAGCCCAGAAGTCGGCTCATCGAGGAAGAACAAGCCGGGCTTTGCGATCAACTCCGCCGCGATACTGGCGCGCTTCTGCTGGCCGCCGCTCATCTGCCCGATCGGCACGGACCGCCTGTCCGTGAGATCGAGCACCTCCATTACTTCTTCCACGCGCGCTTCGGCGTCCGCCGTCGTGACGTCGGACGGAAGGCGCAAGCGCGCCACGTACCCGAGAGCACGGTCGAGCGGCAGATGGCCAGGGAGGATGTTGTCCTGCGGCACGTAGCCGATCAACGGACGCAGTGCGTCGAACGTGCGGTAGAGATCAGCTCCATTGACCAGCACGTGGCCGGACGTTGGGGGCCGCATGCCGTTCAGGGCATCAAGCAACGTCGACTTGCCAGCCCCGCTTGTCCCGGCGATAGCGACGACCTCGCCAGGCTGCGCCGAGAACGTGACGCCGGACAGGATGACTTTGTTACCGATGAGCTTGCGGACTTCGAACGCGTCCAGCCGAACCGAGCGGCTGTCATCGTAGTGCTCGATTGCCCCGTCACGGAAGATAAGCTTGTAAGGCCCAATTCGCGCGATGTCGCCCGTAGCGAGTACGCGGCTCTTCACCTGAACACCGTTCACGAACAAGCCGTTGGCGCTGCCCGCGTCCTCGATCGTCACAGAGCCGCCGGACGACAAAACCTTTGCGTGCACTCTCGATACGGTGAGGCTCGGTAACACGAGATCGCAACTCGAAGCGCGCCCAATCGCGATTGTTGCGTCCGCCCCGAGCGGTAACCGCTCGACACCAGTTGGCGCCTCCGCCTTGTCGTCTAGACGGAACGGGCGTGTGAACCCGAGCGTCGGGTCCGCGAGTGTGTGCGGCGCTTCGAAGACCAGCGTTACCGCTTGCGGAGTCGACGGCGCGATCTCAAGACGGTCACCACTGCGAAGAACGTAGTCATGCACGGGAGTACCGCGCAGCAGCGTTGGGTTCGTCGTACCGAACTGCATGAATCGGTAGGTGCCACCCTCCCTGACGAGCCGCGCGTGGAGCCCGGAGATGACGTCGGAGTCTATCTGGATATCGTTCTCGACGCTGCGACCCACCGACACGTCGTCGCCCACGATCGGTACGATGGTCTCGTCCGTCCCTGAGACGATACGAAGGTGCGGTGCTTCAGAGTTAAAGGTTGTCATGATGGGAAGACCAGCATTCGCCTATCACCCCCGGAGTGGGGCATTCTACTGCATTGGGCCGAGGAGCATCAATGACAAGCGCGTCTCGCAGCACTCGGCCTTACCACGTAGCGCAAACCGAGCTATGATAGTGTGCCCGTCGCCTCCGGGCCGGTCGGCACGAAGCGAGCAACCCGGCGGCGCGAACTGATCCACGGGGGCTGCGCATGAATATAGGACCTCCGTCCGACAAGCGTCCGACAATGGTGGCTGCCGCAAGCCAGCCACGGAGCTTCGCCTCCGGACGTTTTGTGGTCGAGCGGCTCTTAGGAGAGGGCGGTCAGAAGACCGTCTATCTCGCGCGCGACACCCAACTCGCCCGCGACGTCGCCATCGCAGCCATCAAGGCACACGGTCTGGACGAAGCGGGCATCGCCCGCGTGCGCCGCGAGGCGCAGACCCTGGCCGGGCTCGGCGCGCAGGCCCAGATCGGCACCATACACGACATCGGGCAGGAGGAAGGGCCCGATGGGCGGCCAGTGCCCTACCTCGTCTGCGAGTACATCGCGGGCGGCGACCTGGAGCGCGAGCTGCGGCTGGCAGGCGGGCCGCTGCCGCTGGAGCGGGTGTTGGCGATCGGGCAGGACGTGTGCCGCGCGCTCGAGGTGGCGCACGTCCGGGGAATCCTGCACCGGGATATCAAGCCAGGCAACGTCTGGCTCACCGAGAACGGCACTGCCAAGTTGGGTGATTTCGGGCTGGCTGTCGCGGCAGACCACTCCCGCATGACGCAAGCAGGGACGATCATGGGCACAGCTGCGTACATGGCGCCCGAGCAGGCGCTCGGCGCCGAGGTCACGCCGTGCAGCGATCTTTACTCGCTCGGGTGCGTGCTCTACGAGATGGTGACGGGGCGGCCGCCGTTCCTTGGCGACGACATGATCGCGGTGATATCGCAACACATTAACACCGCGCCGGTCGCCGCCTCGTGGCACCGGGCGGATCTGCCACGGGCGCTGGACGCGTTGATCGAGCGGCTGCTAGAGAAGGCGCCGGAGGGGCGCCCCCAGAGTGCCACCGCCGTCCTCGATGAGCTGCAGCGGATCGCAGCGGGGGGAGTGGACGCCGGCGCCGGGACCGCGACGGCGGAACCGCGCCGTGATCTGGCAGGTGTCGAGTGGGGACGGTTCGTCGGACGGCGCGAAGAGATGGACGGGCTCAAGGACGCGCTGGACGACGCGCTGTCAGGCAAAGGCTCGCTGGCGATGCTCGTTGGGGAGCCAGGCATCGGCAAGACACGGCTGGCGGAGGAGTTCGCTGTGCACGCCGGGCTGCGCGGGGCGCAGGTGCTCTCGGGCCGCAGCTACGAGGGCGAGTCGTCGCTGCCCTACACGCCGTTCATCGAGGCGCTGCGCCAGTACACGCGCTCGCGCCCGGACGATCAGCTCCGCACGCAGCTCGGTCCCGGCGCGCCGGAGATCGCCACGCTCGTCTCCGAGATTCGCACCCGCTTCCCGGACATCGAGGAGGCGCCGAAGCTTGACGGCGAGGCGGAGCGGCTGCGGCTCTTCGAGAGCGTGACGGAGTTCCTGCACAACGCGGCGACCGCCAACCCGGCCGTCCTCTTCCTCGACGACCTGCACTGGGCGGATAAGCCGTCGCTGCTGCTCCTGCAGCACCTGGCGCAGCGGACCGCGCGCGACAGGCTGCTCATCCTCGGCGCCTATCGCGACGTCGAGCTGGACCGCACGCACCCGCTGTCGGAGGTGCTGGGGACGCTGCGCCGCCTCCCGAACTACCGGCGCGTGCTGCTGCGCGGCCTGCCGCAGGAGTCGGTCATCGACCTGCTCACCGCGATCGACCCCAGTGAAGAAGGCGCGGCGGGACGGCAGGCGCTCGCCCAGGCGCTCCACCAGGAGACGGAGGGCAACCCCTTCTTCATGCGCGAAGTGCTCAGCCACCTCATCGAAGAAGGAAAGATCGTCCGCGAAGGGGACCGCTGGGTGGCCAGCGTGACCACCGTCACTGATCTGGGCATCCCGGAGGGGATCAAGGAGGTGATCGGGCGCAGGCTCTCGCGCCTGAGCGACGGCTGCAACCGCATGCTGCAGCGCGCGTCGGCGATGACGAGCGGCTTCACCTGGGACGAGCTGCGGGTGATCTCCGACGATCCCGAAGAGCAGCTGCTCGACGCGCTCGACGAAGCGCTCGGCTCGCAGCTCATCGCGGAGCGTGGCAAGCTGGCCTACGCCTTCACGCACGCGCTGATCCGCCAGACGCTCTACGAGGAGATGAGCGGGCCACGGCGCGTGCTGCTGCACCGTCAGATCGGCGAGGCGCTGGAGCGGCTGTATGCCGGTAACGTCGAGCCGCACCTCGCCGAGCTTGCCCACCACTTTTACCAGGCGGCGCCTGGGGGCAACGCGGAGAAGGCGCTCGATTATGCGAAGCGCGCAGGTGACCGGGCGATAGCGCACGTTGGCTGGGAGGCGGCGGCCGCGCATTACGAGCGCGCGCTTGAGGCGATCGACCTGATCGCGAGCCCCGACGAGCAGGTCCGCGTGGACGTCCTGCTCGCCCTGGGGCGCGCGCTCGAGATGGGCGGTGCGGGCCGGGCGGACCGGCTACGTGCGGCCTTCCAGCGCGCGGCCGGGCTCGCGCGTCAGGCCGGCGACTCCGATCGATACGCCAGGGCGGCGCTCGGGTTCGCGAGTCGGCTTCCAACCCCAGGTGTGGTCGATGCCGAGGTGGTGCGAATGCTGGAAGATGCCTTGGAGCTGGTCGGTCCGGCCGAGAGCGCCCTGCGGGCGATGGTGCTCGCCCGGCTAGGTGCCGAGCTGACCTTCTCGGAGCAGCGTGAACGGACGAAGCAGCTATTGGCAGACGCGCTGCAAGTGGCGCGCCGCGTCGACGACCCGGAGACGCTCGCACACGTCCTGAATTACGTAATGTGGGAAGACATGGATGCTGCTCAAGCGCTTAGCCTGGCGCGTGAAGGGATCGAGGCAGCGAGCCGCAGCGGGGACAAGTTTTCGGAACTCCGCGCGCATACTGACTTGGTCTGGCACATGCTCGCTCTTGGCGATCGGGCCGGCTTCGACCGGGCCGTCCAGGAGGAGGACCGGCTCCAGGGCGAGCTCCGGATCGTCGACGGGATTGCGGGCTTTCATCAGGCGCTGCAGGCGCGGATGGACGGGCGGTTCGACGAGGCTGAACGTCTGGCGGGCCAGGCATTCGCGGAACTGCGGCACGTCGACCCCGAGAACGCCACGCAGACCCTTGGGGTTGCCATATTTGGGCTCCGCCGGCATCAGGGCCGGCTGCTGGAGATGGAGCCGACGATCAGGGCCAACGCCGAGCGATACCCGGCGATCCCCGGGTACCGTGCCGCGCTCGCCTGGATCTACAGCAGCGAAGGTCGATGGGAGGACGAGCGGGCGGCCTTCGACGAGCTGGCCGAACGGGGCTTCGGCCGCCTCCCCTCCGACGCCCTCTTGCCGGTCACCCTGAGCTGGTTGGCAGACGTCTGCTGGGTCCTCGGCGACGCCGCGCGCGCGCCCGAGCTCTACCGGATGCTGTTGCCCCGCGAGGGGGAGTGCGTGGTAATCG
>JBKKBW010000016.1:0-5042 GCA_046713635.1 Dehalococcoidia bacterium | reverse complement strand
CGCATCGCCAAGGGCAGCGGCACCTCGCCGCAGGAAGTAAACCGGCTGCTCAATCAGTGGAAAGAAGCCAAAAAGATGGCGCAGGCCGTGGTTGCCGGTAAGGGGCCTAGTCTGTTAAGAATGCTAGGCCGTTAGAGGAGGCAACCAGGAATGCTACGTATTCGACTTCGCCGCGTAGGCAAGAAAAAGCAGCCCATGTATCGAATCGTCGTCGCCGATTCGCGCGCACCGCGCGACGGTGCCTTCGTCGAAAACATCGGCTACTACCACCCGCTCAACAATCCTTCGACCATCGTCCTGGACGAGGAGCGCGCCAAGCACTGGCTCGACCACGGCGCCCAGCCGTCCGACCGCGTGTCGAAGATACTGAAGATCCAGGGTATCGCCGAACTCCCTGCCAAGCTTGTCACGCGCATGGAGCTTGGCGCCAAGCGAGCTGAAGAGGCGAAAGTAGAGAAGGCAAAGGCCGAGAAGGCCGCTGCAGCGGAAGCTGCTGCTGCGCCGCCCCCGCCGCCACCACCACCGCCCGCGCCCGCGGCCGAAGCACCTGTCGCGGAAGTCTCCGACGACGCGCCAGTGGCCGAGGTAGCCGAGGAATCGCCTGCTGCCGAAGCTGCTACCGAGGAACCCGCTGCGGAGGCGGCCGCTGAAGAGGCGCCAGCTGAAGAAGAGAAGGCAGCCGAGTGAAGGAACTCGTCGAGTACATGGCGCGCGGCCTCGTCGAGCATCCTGATCAGGTGCGCGTCGAAGAAGAAGAGGACCGCGACCGCATCATCTTCCACCTTGAGGTCGCCGAGGGCGACATGGGTAAGGTGATCGGCAAGGAAGGCCGTATCGCCAACGCGATGCGAAACTTGCTTAAGGTAGCTGCGACGCGCGAGAACGTGCGTGTCGGCCTTGAAATCGGAGACTAAGCTCCGCTTCTCTTGCCCGGCAAGACGAACCCCCGCCTATCCCGCCCGGAGCCCCACGAAGGCTACGTCGCCGTCGGCTACATCCGCGGCCCGCATGGCCTTGAAGGCGAGCTCAGAGTCGAGTCCCTCAGCGACAACCCTGAGCGGTTCCAAGTCGGCGCCGTCCTGCGCGCCGGCGACGGTTCCCTCACCATCCGGTCGCTTCGCCCACACCGCGGTGCGCTCCTAGTTTGCTTCGAAGGAATCGATACCCGCGAGCGGGCCCATGAGGTGCGCGGCCTCCTGCTCGAAATCCCTGAAACCGACCTCGTCCCCTTAGCGTCGAACCAATACTATCGCCATCAACTCATCGGCCTAACAGTTCGCGACAGCACGGGGAATGAGCTAGGAACGCTAGAAGAAGTCCTTGATACCGGCGCGAACGACGTCTACGTCGTCTCGGACGGCGATAGCGAGCTGCTCATCCCAGCGATCGAGACGGTTGTCAGAGACGTTGACGTCTCGACGGGGATCATAGTGGTCGAGCCACTGCAGGGCTTAGAGCGCCGGCCACTGAGGAAGAAGGATGCCTAGTCCTTAGGTAGAGCCGGCTCAGCGAGCCCCTGATAGACCTGTCGATAGCGCGCCAGGTTCTCGCTCACGAGCTTGACGTACGCCTCGGTCTGTGAGAACTCGATCTCCGCCACAAACCGGTCGATGTCGTCTTCGACCGGTTCCGCCCAGCGTTGCGCATTTCCTGGCCCGCCGTTATACGCGGCCAACGCGTAGTAGAAGTTGTCATCCAACAAGTCGAGTTGCGCCCGTAGATAGCGGGCACCGAAGCGCAACGATACGCTAGGGCGGTAGAGATGGTCCGTCTCGAATCCAGACGCGTCCAGCTCTCTCGCAATCGCCTCGCCTGTCGGCTCCACCACCTGGGTGAGCCCAATCGCTCCCGCAGCGGAGCCTGCCAGCGGATCGAAGAAACTCTCTTGACGCACGAGCGCCAAGAGCAGCACGTTCGGCACGTCGAACTCTTCCGCAGCATCGTTCAGGGCCTCGGCATAGGGAGTTGGATACGCGAGTTTCCAGATGTCCTTCGGCGCCGTCGCCAATGCCTCGTCCGGCACGTCCGCAACCAAACGTGCCATCGCTCGCGCCGAGAGGTCGTGCTGACCGACTTCTTTGAACTGCCTCGCCAGCAGGAGTTGCATGTTCGGATCGCCCAAGCTGCTTTGCAGGACCTCGTTGAACTCCGCACCGGCCTGCTGCTCCATCCCAAGCGCTAGGAGCGCCCGTCCGGCATCCCAGCGTTCATTCCCCGCAAACGCTTGTTGCGCCGCAGTGGGATCGCCAGCACCGGTCTCGGTAAGCCAAGCCTGCATTGCCGCCCAGTCTGGCTCGTCCGAGTTATCGATGGGCGCATCGCGCAGGTTTCCCTCGGCGTCCCCCAGTAGAACGGCTCCGCGCAGGCCATAATAGTCATGCGGCGCGGCTTTCGCCACCGATCGCCAGATATCGCCTGCAGCCTCATCGTCGCCTGCTTCAGCGAGCGCCTTGCCTTGCCAGAGCAGCGCTCGCTGTTTCTCCTCATTTCTCGATGAGTCTGCGATCTGCGCGAACGCTTCGGCGGCTTCTTCGAAATCACCCTCATCGTACGACAGAACGGCGAGCCGGAAGCGCGCCTCGCTCGCGTAGCCAGAACCGCTGTAGCTGGAGAGGATGCGCTCGTAGACCGCACCTGCCGGCCCCGGCTGGCGCTCCTGTTCGTAAGCTCTGCCCTGCCACCAGAGGGCGTCGTCCGCGAGGTCCACGCTCGGGTCCAGCTCGAGAACATCCCCGTAGCGTTCAATGGCAGAACGGAAGTTATTCGCACGTTCGTCCAGGACCGCGAGATAGAAGGAAGATCGAGCAGCCAGTGTAGGATCGACGCTCTGATTCAACGACAGCGAATCGAGGAAGTCCTCCCGCGTTACCCGTATCTCGCCCGCCTGGTAAAACACAAGCCCCGTGTAGTACGGATCGATGGCCCTCCCTGAAGGCGTGTTCAGCCCTGTGGGCAGTCGGTCAACAGCCTCTTGCGCGCTCGGCGAGTCAGGGTAGCGCTGGATGACCTCCAATGTATTCGGGACCATGGCGAAGTCTACCGTCGGACGCAGGACGAACTGAAGAAGCCCGGACCGCCACAACGCGAGCGCTTTGTCATCCGTATCGTCGGACTCGCGGCCGAGTCGCTCGTACCAGGTGAGCGCTTCTTGCGGCAGCTCGCTCTCGAGCGCCTGTGCCATCGTCGTAATGAAGCGCAGCCGCGTTGACTTCGGCAGGTTGCTATCGAGTACGGATTCGCCGGCGCTGCTCGCGTCGGCGGCGCCCAGCAGGGCGAGCGCTTCCGCCCGTCCCATCTGTGCATATACCGCGACAGCGCCATTCCGCTGAATATGCGCTTCGTAGAGCGAGATTGCTTCCGAGTACTGACGCTCGGCCTTCAGCCCTTCGGCCATCAGTAACTGGACGCCACTGACGTCGTCGCTCTCCGGCGCTTCGATAAGATAGGCGTCCAGATGCCGCAACGCTTCTGCGTTCTGACCGTCGTCCAGCAACAGCTTGGCCAGACCGATGCGCGCGATCAGGCGCTCGCCTGCCGTCCCGCGCGTTATGATTGCGTTGTACGAACCGGCGGCCTGATCGAACTCACCCAGCTCGGCAAACCGATTCGCAAGGCGAAGATCCGCTGGCGAAGCCGTCGGTGAGGAAGTAGGCCGAGGCGTTGCACTCGTCTGCGCGTCCACACGTAGTGCCTGACCAGCGGCAGCGAGAGCCACGAGCCCTACGACCAACCAGAGAAGCGGAGCCGCCAATCGAGATAGAAAGACGCTGTTCATAAGCGGCGGTCCGCCGGTCGTTTGATCACCATCTGATCTCAATGGTACACTCGGCGCCGAGCCTGGTAAAGAACAGCCAGGTAGACTAGCCGTACACGTTCGATCTCACAGGAGACTCATTGGGCGCGTTCACCTATCCTCGTAGCGAGCCAGGCAGTGCTGGACATCAGGACCTGGTCGAACGGCTCAACGCTCAGATCGGCGTCCTCAGCAGCGAGGTTGATAGCGTACCGGATGCGAGCCTATCGCATTCGGGCAGTGGCGGCTGGTCGATGAAGGACGTCATTGGTCACATGTGTGACGCCTCACACGTCCTGCATAGGCGGCTCGACGTGATGATCAAACTAGAGGAGCCGCGGTTACAACCCTACGACGCAAACGAGCTGGCTCAAGCGCGAAACGCTAGCGCGTCAAGGATCGAAGACTTGCTCGCTGAATACGCCACTCAACGCCGTGAGACGGTCGATATGCTCTCTGAGCTTGTGCACTGGAACTGGGCTCGCCCCGGTCGGCACCCGAAGCTCGGCCGGATTAGCATCCGGCAACAAGTCGATCTCTGGCTCGACCACGAGGACGAGCACCTCGCGCAGATCCGCTCGCTCAAGGAAGCCACTGCCGCCGCGCGCTAGTCACGCGCTTCGTCATTGCGCGAGCGACTCAAATGCCCTCCGGCTTAGTACTGATACTCGCCGTTCTTGATCACGTCCGCGTACCAGCGGCCGCTCTGCTTCACGATACGCTTCTGCGTCGGGTAGTCGACATAGACGATGCCGAAGCGCTGGCTGTAGCCGAATGTCCACTCAAAGTTATCCATCAGTGACCACGCGTGGTAGCCGCGCACGTCAGCGCCGTCCTCGATCGCGCGGCCGACCTGCCCGATGTACCGCTGCAGGTAGCTCACGCGCTGCAGATCGTTCACCTGACCGTCCGCGCCTACTTCATCGTCGTACGAGGCACCGTTCTCAGTGATATAGATCGGCTTCCTGTAATCGTTCCAGATACGCATGATCACCTGATGGATCGCCTCCGGGTAGACCTCCCAGCCGAACTTGCTGTGTTCTACGTTCTCCATACGCACTTCGCGCGCGCCGAGGTTCGCGTCTTGCGGAGCATCAGCCACGACCGCCCGGCTGTAGAGATTGATGCCGATGAAGTCCAGGTCGCACTTAACGATGTCCATGTCGCCCTGCTGCGCGCCCAGGCGCTCCGGATCGACGCCACCGACGTACGCGTTCGGGTAGCGGCCGTTCTGTGCTGGCTCCAGGAA
>JBKKBW010000015.1:0-6292 GCA_046713635.1 Dehalococcoidia bacterium | reverse complement strand
CCCTACTTGCGGGCGTTCAAGCCCTTGTGCGAAATGGCGGAGGAGGACTGGGAGTTCTTCACGCTCACGCTCGCAAACTGGGCGTTCGCGTTCCGTGACACCGCGCGTGCGAAGGCGCTCGCCAACGCCTTCAGGTTGGGGATGTCGCCGCAGCACTACAGAAAGTGGCTTGCCGAAAGTGAGCTCCTGGATGTCGGCGGGCTGCTCCCGCCGATCGCGGTCCCGACGCTAACTATTCAAGACCGGACAGTGGTGTTGTCAGATCCGAAGGCATCGCGATTGATCGCATCCTCCATTGCCGGTGCTCAATTCGTCCCGTCCGGGGAGCGGACGAAGCCGCGCAGGCGATCCTCGAATTCACGGCGTATAGCAGTGAGCCCGCGGCCTCGACGGAAGGGATCAAGCGACAGGGAGTAGCCACCATATTGTTCACCGACCTCGTCGGGCACACCGAGATGATGCAGCGCCTCGGCGACGACAAGGGCCGCGACGTCCTGCGTGAGCACGAACGCATCACGCGCGAGACGCTGAAGGCGCACGGTGGCGCGGAAGTCAAAACGATGGGCGATGGCTTCATGGCGTCGTTCGGCTCCGTCACGAAAGCGATGGACTGCGCAATCGCCCTCCAGCGCGCCTTCGCAGCGCACAGCGGATCGACCGCGGGCCCTGAGCCTGTCGAAGGGCTCCACGTGCGCGTCGGGCTGAACGCCGGCGAGCCGATCGAAGAAGACGGCGATCTCTTCGGATCCACTGTCATTCTGGCGTCGCGTATCGCGGCGCAGGCGGGCGCGGGCGAGATCCTGATCCCGGAGCCGCTGCGCCACCTGCTCTCCGGCAAGAGCTATGTCTACTCGGACCGCGGCGAAGTCGCGCTCAAAGGCTTCGATGACGCCGTGCGCCTGTACGAAGTGCGCTGGCGGGAGTGACGCTGTGTCACCCTGAGCGAAGCGAAGGGTATTTCGCTGCTACGTCGTCGGCATCGCATCCGCTAGTGTAGGAGCGACCGTCTGGTCGCCCTATCGCCTCTGTTCACGAGCATTGCCGCTGGTCTGCGGTCGGCGCCACTGGTAGACTCCACCGCTTTTGGGAGGTCTGTACGATGCCCTACGCGAACGTCAACGGCCAGCGAATCTACTTCGAGGACACGGGCGGCGGTGGCGCACCCGTTATTCTCGCCCACGGCTTCCTGATGGACCACGAGATGTTCGCGCACCAGGTCGCCGCGCTCGCTCCCGAGTTCCGCGTCATCACCTGGGATGAGCGCGGGTTCGGCCTCACTGAGTTCGACGGCAAGCCCTTCACGTACTGGGACTCCGCCCGCGACTGCCTCGCCCTGCTCGACCACCTCGGTATCGAAGGTGCGGTCGTCGGCGGCATGTCGCAAGGTGGATTCCTCTCGCTTCGTGCAGCGCTGACCGCGCCTGAACGAGTTCGCGCGCTCGTGTTGCTCGACACCGCCGCCGACGTAGACTCCCCGGAAAAGATGGCCGCCAACCAGGGCATGCTCGACATGTGGGCCAATGTCGGGCCTGTCGATCAGCTTGCTGAGGCCGTGGCAACGATCATTATCAACGACACCGCTGAGAACGCGCGCTGGATCGCAAAATGGCGCGAGCGGCCGAAAGAGTTCCTCACCGAACCAGGCCGCTGTCTCACCGGGCGAGACGATATCTCCGCGCGCCTCGGCGAGATCACCTGCTCCGCCATCGTGATTCACGGCGAAGAGGACCAAGGGCTCACAATCGATCGGGGAGAGGCCATGGCCGCTGCGCTCCCTGGCTGCGCTGGCGTGGTCCGCATTCCCGGCGCCGCGCATGCCGCCAACCTAACGCACCCCGATCTGGTGAACCCGCCGCTACTGGAGTTCCTGCGAAGCCTTCCGGCCTGAGTCGCCAGCGCTATCCGCCTGTATGAGGTACCTTGGCGCGAATGACGAACACGGCCTACGTCCTGCTCTCGATCGTGGTCGGCGCCGCCGGAGCAACGCAGATCGCCATGCTCGGCGCTATGGGCCGCGAGCGAGGCCCCTATGAAGCAACGTGGGTCTCTATCGTCGGTACCATCGCCGGCCTCGCGGCGGTCGTTGTCGCTCGGTCGCTGCTCGGTCGCACACCGGACCTTCCGGCGCCTCTCGATACGGGTTGGCCATTCCTCGCCGTCTTTGCAGCTTGCGCGGTGTTGTTGACGATCTCGATGCGCGGGCTGGAGCCGTATCTCGTCCTCTGTGGCTTGTTTGCGACGGTGTACCTGTTGTCCATTGGATTTTTCGTGCCGCACATCGGCGCGGCGCTGTTCCTTGGCGCAGCGACTGGCGGCACGCTGCTCGGATCAGCCGTCTACGATCACCTCGGCGCGTTCGGGGCAGAGCCTCAAGAGACCACGCTTCTGCGCACCGCTGGCATCGGTGTCATTCTCTTGGGCGTCGCGATGGTCCGCTTCGCGCCCTGAGCGGTTAGCGGGCGTTACCAGCGCGCTTCGTGGTCCTCGATCCAGCCGAAGACATCGTGGATCTCGATTGGCTCGCCACCGTCCGGATCTATTACGCCGGAGTAGCAGCCGAAGACTTGCCGGGCCCTTGTGAAGAAGCCGTCGCGCTTGCCAGTCTCCGACATGCGGACGAACTCCGGGTCGAAGAGTAAGTCAATGCGGCCCGTCGCCGCTGTTCGCACACGCCAGCGTTTCATCACGTCGGCCCGGTCGTACTCGAAGATCAGGTCCTCGCTGATCTTTGTCAGCCGCCCGTCGACGCAAATGCCGTTCTCCGTCATGCCCGTGCCGTCGGTCCACTGGCCCCCCAGGTTCAACCCGATGGTGTGCCCGCCTTGCACCACCGACGCTGATCCCCAGTTCCAGACCGTGTACTCCGGCCAGACGCCCCGGCCGTAGTCCAGACAACCGAACGCGGGCTGTGCGAACTCGATCCGCTCGTCACCGAGCTGGACGTAGCCCGATGCCGGCAGTGTGTTCTGCTTCGACGTGTACTGAAACTGCTCGTCGCTCCACGGGATCACGACGTTCAGCGTCTCATGGCCCGCCGGCCGCTCGACAAGAATGTCCGCCTCGAGCCGCACGCCGCCAAAGTCGTCCGCCTCGACGCGGATGCGCGTCCCCGGGCCTTCGTCCGTCAGCGCGACGCGCATCGATTTGTGATCGATCACCATGTCGCCGCTGACGCCTTCAGGGATCGCGATCGTCTCCGGCGCGACAACAACCGCCTTCTCGATATGTCGCTTCGTCCGCCGATCGAACACGTATGCGCCGCCGAGTTGGAACCGCTCGATATCGGCGATCGTCGCAGAGAACAGCAGGTCGTTGCTGGTAACGGCCCAATAGTTCCACTTCTTCTTGCGTGCCAGCGAAGGCGGCAAGTTGCATGTGTGCAGCGGCTGCCGCGACCAGCCGATCGCATCGCGGTTCAGCAGCCCGTCGGCACCGCACAGGTCGACGGGGAAGGTGAGCTCCGGTTCTGCGTGGGATAAGACGGGGGCTTCCGACATGACAGAGCACTTAGACCTTACTGTCGACGCGCAAGAGTTTCCACGGCCTTGCGAATCTTTTCGATCTCACGTTTGATTTCCGTCAGGGCGTCTTCGTCATACAGCATTCGCGAATCGACCATAGATTCCCAGTACACCTTAGGATGTCGCTCCTCTGAGATGGAATGACTCGCGCCCAATGCGTCTAGATAGTCGGCCTTCAGAAGGAGGCGGTCGTATTGCCCGAGACTTGAAGTGCCATCCTTGGCCTTTGGAAAGAACCGATGGCTTTGTCCGGGCGCCATGACCGGTGTTTGCCAGCGATTCGTTACGGCATCCGGCTCGTACGTTAGTGTAGCGTTCACATCAAATGCTGGACCCAGGCCCTCGTTTCTCACAACAACAAAGACTACGTTGGGCCCCATGTAGTTGAACGAGAGAGCTAACCGGGGCAGCACACTCACGCCACGAGCGCGGCGCATTTCACTTACCATGTTGAATGTCTGCCATGCGTAAAACAGTGTGGCAGCCGCCAGAACGGAGGTCAGAACAACCAGCGCGATATTCATTCGTCTAGTTGTGGCTTGTCAACTTAGGGCGTTTAGATTCACTCTAGCGACGATGCTCGGTTGGTAGCAGCTCAGGATTGATTACCTTCACCATGAGATCGTAGGTGTCGTCCCACGACTCCGCTATGACGATCTTGAAGTCATAGTTATCCCATTCATGCCCCACGTGACCTGTTGTGATTTTGACCTTTAAGTCGTAGGTGTCGTATGGTCCCGCGATCTTCACTTTCTTGAAGTTCACGCGCTCGTAGGCAGGTGTAGTGTCGATTAGTACCTTTGCGTCGTACTCGTCATCGCCGTAGCCCATTTGGAGACTCGCTTCAACGACGTTCTTCCTGCCCCTTCGGCCTCCACGTCCTCCAGACAGAGGGACGGCGGAAGCGCGCCTAGTTTTGCAAGGTGTTCTGGGTGATGTCAAGTGAGGTATTATCCCCGCGCCCGCCGAATATCCTCCGGTGTTATCGGCCGTTCGATGCCGTGCAGCGTCGGTAGCCGGAGCGTGTAGAGTTGCTCCTGTTCGATCTCATCGGCGCGCGACACCATCTCCGCCTCATCGGCGTACACCGAGAAGAAGCGGCCGCTTAGCCGGTCGGCGGCGCCCGACGCCAGGAAGCAGCACAGCTCCGCGGCGCGCTCCGGCGGCTGCCAGGACGCGTCATCGGCCATGTTCTCGTGCGGCGGGCCGTAGCCCTGCTCCAACCAGCCCGGCAGTGGGTTCATCTTGCGCACGTTCCAGATCACCTCGGTGGCGTGCGTGTGCACCATGCCCGGGGTAATCGAGAAAACAACCACGCCGCGTCCCTGCAACTCCAGCGCAAGGTTCTCGCTGAAGCGGATCAGCCCTGTCTTCGCCACGCTGTAGATGTTCAGGAACGGCTGGCAGACGATGCCCGAGCCGCTCGCGACGTTGATGATTCGGCCGCTGCCGCGCCCCAGCATCCCCGGTAACGCGAGCCGCGTGCAGAGCATCGCGCTCGTTAAGTTGTTGTCGATCGTCCGGCGCACTTCGTCGAAGTCGAGCGTCTCGAACGGTCCGTTCACCGGGTTCGAGACGCCCGCGTTGTTCACAAGCAGCGTCACCGGACCGAACACGCGCTCCGTCTCCGAAAGCATCGCTTCCACCGACGCGCGCTGCTCGACGTCCGCGACGACCGCCGCTCCGCGCCCACCGTCGCCTCGACCGCTGTCGGCCTCGATCAGCGCGACCGTCTCGTCGAGCTGCTCCTTCGTCCTCGACGACACCATCACGCTCGCGCCGCCCGCTGCGAGCGCGCGTGCAATCGCCCGCCCGATTCCCCGACCGCCGCCTGTGACCAGCGCGACCTGTCCTCCGAGTTCTCCTGCCAAACGCGCACCTCCTGTTCGTTGTAGGGGCCGACCGGTGTGTCGGCCCGCGCAGCTCTGTAGGGGCGCTGCTCGCTGCGCCCGGCACCTGCTGCAGGCTCAGCCCGCCAGCAGCTGCCGTCCGATCACCTTCAGCTCCAGCGTCGGCTTCACGCCCTCGAAGATTGGCAGCACCAACGCGTCGACAACGTAGCGCGCGATCGGGTCCTCTTCGCTATAGCCCCAGCCGCCGTGGATCAGCTGCGCCTCTTGCGATACCCACACGGCCGTGTCCGACGCGAACAGCTTGCACATCGCCGGCAGCATTGCCGCGCGTTCGTCCTGCTGCATGTCGCGTGCGGCCGCGTACGTCAGGTGGCGACCTGCCGCCACGTGCGTCGACATCCGGCCGATCTTGTGCTGCGTCAACTGGTATTCCGCAATCGCTCTGCCGAACTGCTTGCGGTCTGCCGCGTAGTTGCACGCCTTCTCCAGCGACGCTTGCCCGACCCCTGTCGCGCGGCCGCCTGTCTGCAACCGCCCCGCCGCGAAGCCGCCCATTTGCAGGTAGAAGCCGCGCCCCAACCCGTCCTCGCCGCCCACCAGGTTCTCGGCCGGCACAAAGTAGCGGTCAAGCGCCAGGGTGAAGCTGTGCATCCCGCGATAGCCTGGCGTTGGGTTCGCCGTGCCGCTCATCGACCCGCCGCCGGGCTGCGTCTGCACGAAGTGATGCCCGTCGAACGCGTCCTTCTCGACGATGAACAGCGACAGCCCATGTGCCCCCGACGACATGTCAGGGTCGGTGCGCGCGAGCAGCGCGAGTATGTTCGCGCGCCCCGCGAAGGTCGACCACGCCTTCGGCCCTTCGATCAGCCAACCGTCGCGTCCGTCCAGGTCGCCGCGCGTCGCGCGGCACTGCACAGA
>JBKKBW010000014.1:0-7665 GCA_046713635.1 Dehalococcoidia bacterium | reverse complement strand
CGGCATCGGCACAGGCCTGGTTTCGCGTCCGCTCATGCAAAGCGGCATTCGCGTGACGGGCGTCGACATCTCCTCGAAGATGCTCGGCCGTCTGCGCGAGAAACTCTCGCCGGACCACGTGTCGCCCAGCCTTATGCTGGGCGATGCAACCCGCTTGCCGTTTCGCGACGGCGTATTTTCAGCCATCACCTTGTCGCACGTCTTCCACGTCGTGTCGGATGTCGAGCGCACGCTCGATGAGATCACGCGCGTAATACGTCCTGGCGGCGTCTTCCTACACGACCGCACCCGCTACTCCGAAAGCAACCCCTGGCACGCGACGTACGCGGCTCGTGAGGAGCTGATGGCCTCCGTCGGCGTGGCCATTCGCCATCGCCCCACCCCCGCCGAAATTGAGCGCGGCCTGAGCGCGCGCGGCGCGACGCTCCGCGTCGAATGCTACGCCAGCACAACGATCCAAAATGTCGGCGCAGGCATGATGGCCCAGGCCCGCAGCACCATGTTCTCGTGGGCGTGGGACGTCCCGAAGGACAAGTTCGAGCGCTTCCTCGCGCTGTACGACGCATGGTGCCGCGAACAGTACCCGGACGGCGAGTACAACGTCGCGCACGAGCTTGAAGTCTGGACCTTCCCGTGAGGTCACCCGCCGCATTGGCCAGACCTCCCGTAGCGAATGATCGGTAGGGGCGGCCATCTGGCCGCCCTGTTCCTCTGAATCATCTGTGTCCATCTTCATCGCATCTGTGTAATCTGTGGCTAACGTGATCGTGAACAACGAAGACTACTGCTACCTCACCACCACCGGCCGCGTCACCGGAAAACCGCACGAGTATGTCATCCCGAGCCGTGCGGGGCGGGGCCATCCACGGTGCTCGTGGGAGCAGGCGCGTTTGGGGAAGGGTGGAGGGCGAGGGATCTCTCCCTCAACCTTCGTCTAAGGACGCCGGTGTATTGCTAAGCAACGAAGACTACTGCTACCTCACCACCACCGGCCGCGTCACCGGAAACCCGCACGAGATCGAAATCTGGTTCGAGATGGACGGTGACACACTCTACATCCTGGCTGGTGGCCGCGAAACATCAGACTGGGTGAAGAACGTTAAGAAAACGCCAGCCGTCCACGTTCGCATCGCCGATCAGGCTCTCGAGGGCCAAGCGCGTGTCGTGACGGCCGCAGACGAAGATGCGCTCGCCCGACGCCTGCTGCTGACGAAATATGCACCGCCACGGTACAGCGGCGACCTGTCGGACTGGGGACGGACTGCGTTGCCGGTGGCGATTGCGCTGACGCCTGCCGTCGAGTGACCGCCCGTGACCGCGGACCCGCTCCCAAACCGCCTAACACACTACTACCGGGACGTACCGTTCCATACACTCTCTGATCTCGATGAAGAAGCCGTCGCTCGTGTGATCGAGGAAGCCGGACAGAAGAGAGATCTGGAGTTTCGCCTCACGCGCGACGAATACCTACCGCGCCGACGCAAAATCGAGGCCGAGATGCACGCGCAGTTCGTTGGTATGGGCGGCTACCCAGTACGGCAGTCACCGCACTACGCGGTGCTTGGGACCTTCTCGCTCTACGAGGACAATCCAGGTTGGAAGCATGACGGCGCCGCTGCGGGAGGTCGCTACGGAGGTGCTGAGCTTCACGTTTACGGACAGCTACTTCAACTTCTCGGAACGAAACCTGCGCGGAAGCGCGATCCCGCCGAGACCCTATCATGGACGCGTCTACCAGGTGGACGATCTACCAGCACTCGTTGACGAATTCGGCCTCCCGGGCGAGCGCTGGCGGCACGAGCCCGATCGCGTGTTTGACGTCTACATCGAGGCACAGATCTGGGACGACGCGTCGCTGGCGGCGTTTCGCTAGCGCCTGACCGCACCGCGCCTTTCCGGTGTCGTGAAGGCCATCACACAGTGTCATCTAACGCTTGGAGATATTTCACGTCCGTTGTAACCTCGCGCCATGAGGTGCAGGCCCGGCTCGACTTCAGGCTACCATCGCCCACAGCCGCGGGAATCAGAGCGCCCC
This sequence comes from Dehalococcoidia bacterium, assembly GCA_046713635.1. Taxonomy (GTDB): domain Bacteria; phylum Chloroflexota; class Dehalococcoidia; order DSTF01; family RBG-16-68-14; genus JBBDXS01. The sequence continues at coordinate 5,630 of JBKKBW010000014.1, read as the reverse complement.
GGTGGAACAATCAAGCCCCCAGGTTCAAGGTGGCCAGGAAATTTTGTGTTTTCGCAAAACAATCAAGTGCTCGGCCCCGGTCTGCGGCACGCTGAGTCGTCAGGCGCCCGGCTTCATGCTTCCAACGGAAATAGATGTGAAGAAGAGAAAAACGCGAATTCAATCAGTAATTGATTTGAAGCTAGGTCTAGCTGCGCATAGCCTCGGGATCGATGCCCGCGCTACGGCACCAGTCTGCGTAGGCGAGCGGGGCGACTTCCGAGGGCTTGATCTCGCTCCGGCCGCCCCAGAAGACGTTCGTATAGCTGACCGGCATTCCGGTCGACGCGAGATGCGCGTCTATCGCCGCCTTGTGCTCCAGCAGCAGCGACTTGTTGGTGCCGTGCGCTACTCCCATGACGTTGACGTCGCCGAACTCGGGCCCGCCTTCGCGCCAATAGGCGTGCGTGAGAATGTGGTGCCGCCCCACCTCGCGCCCTGCTTCGATCTCGCGACCGCTCGGCACCGCCCAGTGGAAGAGCGCGTTATAACGCGTGACGCTTTGGCCCCCGACGGGCTTGACGTGCTCCAAGAACGTCGAGAAACGCCCGATCAGCCTGCGCTCTTCGAACGACGTCGCAATCGCGTAGAAGTCATCCAGCGAAACGCTGGCGTCGGCAGCACGCGCTCTCCAAAGGTCGGGCACGATCTCGTCAGGCGTGAACTCACGCTTCAGCGCGGTGAGGACGCGCCACTCCTGGTCCGTGAGCGCGGTGACTTCGACGTTGGTGACCTCGGCCGGCGCATCCGACTTGCTGCCCGGTGCCATGCCGCGCCGCCGGATGTGTCCGACCCCCAGCGCGAAGAGCTTCTTCGCGGGCATCAGACGGTAGTGAGTAGCGCCTACCTCACCGGCCAGATAGTCGCAGTGTTGCTCGATCGAATAGCCAGTTGGCACCTTGAGCGTGGTCCAGAGCCGGTACTTCGCCCCGGCGATGTCGGCATCGGTCGTGCGGATAACGACGTGTCCGGAGAAAGGGTCGCGCTGGAACATATAGTCGAAGGCGTCCTGGAGCTTCTCTTGCGGCACCTCCCAGGCAACAAGTGCGCCTGGAGCCAGGCTTGTCGAAAGCAGCGTCTGGCGCACACGCCGGATCGTGCCAGCCTCCAGCATGGCGCAGACTCGCTCGATGACCGCGGCCTGCTCAATGCCGGAGCGTCGCGCGATCTCGCCGAGCGGGTCCCTGTGGAACCCCTGGAGCTGGTCCTCGGAGACGGCAAGGATGGCAGCGTTCGTCGGGTCATCGAAGCGGATCGGGATGGTCTCAGTGGTCACAGCGTAGGCATGGTACGAATCGACCCTATGGGCGATCAAGAACCGAAGGTAGGCGAATCTAGCCTAGGCCACCGCGCTACTCCCTTCCTCCATGCGCCGAAGGGCCACCTGGATAAGCGAGTCGCCGTCCACGCCATCGCGGCCGAACGTAGCGGCGCCGGCCTTCCACTTCCCTGCGCTTGGGATTTCGACCTGTATGTCCGCCTTGATCCGATAGGCGACCGTCGATGCATCGTGGTATTCCGCATCGAGCAGGATGCCTGCGATACGGCCGTCGGACAGCCGCGCAACGAGGTCGTAGCTGCGCAGCTTGTTGGCGATGAGCTGCGCAGCCCTGGCCGTGACTTGAGGATCGGGCGCATCGCCCGGGAGCAGGCGCGGCTCCCAGACTGCAACCGTGAAGATGCGCTCACTTCGTGCAGAGCGGGCCAGTTCCTCCTTGAGACGCATGTCTAGGTACCAGAGCTGGTGTAGTCCAAACTCATCGCGCAGCAAGGCCGCGCCGCTATCCAGCGTGGGTGGAGCTTCGGGCGCGTTCTGCGGATCGTCCCTTGGACGGCGCTTAAAGAGCATAGGGTCACCCTATGCTCTTTATCCTCTGTATGCGCGCGCCTGTGCAGCGGGAATTCCCTTATGTGAGTACAAATTGCGCGATGTTGTCTGTGGCAGGACTGCTAGAATGCGGATGTTCCCGTAGGTGCATCCCCTTATGCAATACCTTCCCTATGGCCCTGACCTAGAGCAGACGCCCAACATTGTCGTCGACGCGCGCGGAAACGACGCGACGGTTCTGGAGCTGAGCCATTGGCCGCGCAACCGCACGCCCATCGAGCTAAAGGCCGATTCGAGCACAGAGATAGCGATCAACTATCTACGATCGCCGGAGCGCGAGAGCTATCGACGGGGCGCCGAAGCAGTCACTAACAATCACTTTGATGTCGATGGGTTGATGTCGATGTGGGCAGTGCTCAACCCGCAGGCCGCCCTCGAACAGTCAGAGCTGCTGGTTGCCACGGGGGAATGCGGCGACTTCGATCGATGGGAGGGCGAGCACGCCGCGAAGATCGCATGCTCGCTTTACGGTATGGAGCTCGGCAAGGACTCGCCCGTGCGGCAGGCACTAGCGGGCATCCGCGACTTCCCGGAGCGCACAGAGTTTCTCTATCGGCACACGCTGCCGCTGGTGCCGGAGTTGATCGGGAAAATCGGGTCGTTCGAGCGGTACTGGCGCGAGGAGTTCACGCGAGTGCAGGCGGACCGCGAGCTGTTCGCTACCGGCGAGGCGAGTTTGCAGGAGGTGCCGGAGCTCGACCTCGCCGTCTTCGATCTGCCGCGAAGGCTACACGACATGGCCCTATATGAGCAGACGAACTGCTCACGCGTGGTTCTGGTCATCGAAGGGCAACGCTATCAGGTGCGCTATCGATACGAATCCTGGGTGGAGTTCAGGAGCCGGCGTGTGCCGCCACGAATCAGCCTGCAGCCACTGGCAGACCTTCTCCAGACGTTCGAGGGCAACGACGGCGATTGGGTCGCGGACGAAACGCAGCGAACCTTACCGCACATGCGCCTACGCGGTCCGGAAGGCAGCATCTCGCCTAGCTCCATCACGCCTGGCCTGTTCCTACGGTTGTTGGTCACCCATCTGCGGGACAACGCAGACAACGCGGCGCTCCTTTGGTCGCCATACGATGCAGACGTCGAATACGTGGAGCAGCTCGCGAGCGACTAGGACTGCTGCGCCGTAAAGCGCGCGATGTCGATGAGCGCACGTTCGTGAATGCCCTCGCCGATCTTCACGCCGTCTTCGCTGTGCACCTCAACGTCGAAGAGAAACCGGCGACCATTAATCTCGCGCAAAGTGACCTTAGATGTGACACGCTTGCCGATCGGTGTTGGAGCCAAATGCCGGACATCGACGTGGAAGCCGACCGACTGCTCGCCTTCGTCTACATGGCGTGATATGAGCTTCACGCACGTCCCCTCGATGAGCTGGACCATGGAAGGTGTTGAGTACATCGATGGCGCGCTGGGCCCGAGGTGGGTGATACCCATATCGGGCGTGGTCACGATCGATAGCTCTTCGCTGGCACCGGGCTGGAAATCGGGCTTCACGTTGTCCTCCTGATTGGCTGTTTGCAGGCGATCATAGCAGACCTGGGCCTCAGCAGCCGGTGAATCCAAAGATGCTGACGACGCCGACAGCCACGACCGCGGCGACCGTCACGCCAACACCCGTGCCAGGTAACAAGCCGCGCGTCAACAAGTCCCCGGGAAACCAGGTCCTCCAGCTCAGTGCGCCGTCTGCTTCGCAGAACTGTGCGGACAGTCCTGACACAGTCACGGTCCAAGTTGAGATCAAAGACCCCATTACGAGCCCCGATCCGAAGACACCCACTCAGACCCAGATGCTGGGTGCCTTTGAGTTCCAGACCTTCTTTGATCCTGCGCTCGTTTGCCTCAGCGTGGCGCCTGGAGCTATTCCAATGGGCGAGATGACGTGCTTCACAGAGCAGGGTGCGGTCTTCATCCAGTTCGGGTGCTTCACTAACGATGGCGCCTTCCCGCCGCAACCGCAGCCGCCGGGGGTCCTGGCGATCATCACCGTGCGGCCACAGCCCGCAGCGTACTTACAGCTTCCGCCGGGCTCGGGCCTGGAGCTCGTCACTGAGCTCGATAACGCTACTGTGAACTTGGAGACATACTGGGGCATGACATCAACAGCGCGGGCTGCGATGACGCGACGGTGACGCTTCGTGCGCCGCCCTAAGCAGCGTTCGACGCTCAGACGTTGTAGGACTTCGGCGAGTGTCGCGAGCCTGATAAGGTAAGGCTAGCCGCCGCTACAGCCGCCTCTACTCAGGAGCGGGACTTCTTCCTTGTTCGGGACAGGCGGCTCCTGCTGCGCGGCGTCCGGTTTCGCATGTTCGTTATCGACCAGACTGAACTCCTCGAATGGCCAGTAGATAAGCCAGGCTTGACCGATGATGTTGCCCTTAGGAACCGGCCCCCACGAGTGCGAGTCGGAGCTATTGTTCCTATTGTCGCCTAACACAAAGTACATGCCTTCAGGCACCCGCAGTTCAGGGCAGGTGTACGCAGGCTTGTCCTGGATGTACGGCTCGTGGAGCGGCCTGCCGTCGATAAAGACGGTGCCGTCATGCACTTCGATGACTTCGCCAGGTAACCCGATAACGCGTTTGATGAAGTCGCGTTCGGGTGCGCCTATGGGTTGGTCCGGCTGCTGAAACACGACGACGTCTCCTCGCTGCGGGCCGCGGAAGATGTAGCGCGTTGGATCGCTGCCACCGTCGACGAAGGGTACAAACTTGCCCACGGTGTCGAGATTCACTTCCCAGTAGAGCGACTTGTTGACGAGAAGGTACCAGCCGGTCTCGAGTGTCGGCTCCATGCTGCCCCCCTCCACCTGGAAGTTCTGCACAACAGCGCGCACAAGCAAGAAGATTGCGAGTGCCAGCACGACCGTTTCTGCCAGCTCGCGAGCGAGTCGGCCGGCCGGTCGAATGACGGATCGCCTTCCCTTCGGCTGTACGACAGGGGGAACGTCGTAGCCTCCTGGGACGTAGGGTCCCGGGGTATACGGAATACCGCCGGCGGCGGGAGCCGCGATGGTTGCGAAGGGAGCATCCTCCGGCCGCTGCATTGCTCCTTCAGGCGTGAACGTGGCGGCAGCGGGCTGCGCAGTCCGCGGTTCCCAAGCAGCATGCCATGTCCTAGCTTCCGGCATCGGGGGCACCGGCTCGCCGAGCTCAGCGAACAGGCTGTCGAAGGGACCGGCTGGGCGCGAGAGCCCTTGCTCCTGTAATGGTGGCTCAGTCGCGGGGCTCGCCGGAGCAGTTGGCGCCCTGAACGCCGGCGCCGGTTCGCTTCCAGGACGCGGCGTCTCTCCGGGCGGCTCTCCGCTCCATGGTTCTTCTTTGGGTTCGGGGGGAACTTCTGACATTGCTGATGCGTCTTTTAGAAGTATATCAGTCAGGTATCTTACGGAAAGTTGTGTCTTGGGAGGCTGTCATATGTTCAGATTCGGAGTTGCGGCGTTTGTTACATTTGCACTTGTGGCGACTGCCTGTTCTGGCGGGGAAACCACGATCGTCGATTCGAGCCAGGCGCCTGAAGGGATCACCGTTACAGGCGAAGGATCCGTCTTCGGCGCGCCGGACATCGCGCTCCTGACGCTTGGCGTGGAGGCAAACGCAGCCACGGTGTCAGACGCGCGTACGCAGGCGTGCGAATCGATGGACGCAGTTCGGCTAGCTCTCACAGACGGTGGCGTGGCTGACGAGGACGTGCAGAC
>JBKKBW010000013.1:0-4788 GCA_046713635.1 Dehalococcoidia bacterium | reverse complement strand
ATCATCAACTATGGAATTCCTAGCCACATAGAAGACGGGGTTTGCGCCCTTTTCGACTAGAAAGGCCTTGTCGAATGCAAGGCCGAATCGACTGTACTTTCGAACGTGGATTCCGAAGTCCCCAACTGGAATGTCACAGAAGCAAACAGCCTGTGCGTTGTACATCTCGTTTTCGCTCATCAGGGCATCGGGGTTGACGGACAAGTTCCCCGAAATGCGCGGGTTATGAGGTGGATGAGTGAGCCAACCCGAAGTAAGTATCTTGACGAGGATGGCGTACTGTTCCGAATCCGAGCGGTTACGCCCTATGAAGTGGGTTAGCTCCCTCGAGACATATCGCTGCGAAATTGGCATTGCAGCCTGCGGTGAACATACTTGGCGGATCCTAGAGGGAAGCGCCTCGAATTCCTACGGGTACACGAGCTCCCGCTCCAGCAGCGCACGCGCAACCACGATGCGCTGGATCTGGCTCGTCCCCTCGACGATCATAAGCTGGCGCGCGTCGCGATAGTGACGCTCCAGCGGGTGGTCCATCATGTAGCCCTGCGCACCCATGATCTGGATCGCATCGGACGAGACTTTGACGGCCATCTCTGTCGCGAACGTCTTCGCGATCGAGAGCAACGCGGCGTCCTCGCGCTTGTACTTTCCTTGATCGACCATCCACGCGCCCTGGTAGACGAGCAGCCGGGCCGCTTCGATCTGGATCGCCATGTCCGCGAGCATGAACTGGATCGCCTGCAGCTCGGCGATCGGCTTGCCGAACGCCTCGCGCTGGCGCGCGTAGTCGAGCGCGTAGGTCAGCGCGCCCTCGGCGAGGCCGACACCGCGCGCGCCGACCACGGGCCGGCACGTGCTCAGCGTCAGCATCGCGTGGTTGAAGCCCATGCCCTCTTCTTCGCCGATCAGCAGCTCGCGCGGCACGCGCACGTTATCGAATACGATGTTGGCCGTCGGCACGCCGCGCACGCCCATCTTGCGGTCGGTCCGCGCGACCGAGAACCCCGGGCTATCGGTCGGCACGATGAAACCCGCGATTCCCTTCGCGCCGTCTTGCTGCGTCTTCGCGAACGCGACGACGAAATCCGCCACAGTCCCGCCGGAAATGAACACCTTCTCGCCGTTCAGGATGTAGTCGTCACCGTCACGGATCGCGCGGCTCTGGAGGGCCGACGCGTCGGACCCGGCATTGGGCTCGGTCAGGCAGAAGGCGCCCTTCGTCTCGCCCCTGGCCGACTTAGGCAGCCAGTCGAGCTTCTGGCGGTCCGTGCCGCCGAGGAGGATCGGGTGCGTCGGGAGCGCCGAGAGGAGGAGCATGAGGCCGGAGGCGCAGCAGTACTTGGCGGCTTCCTCCACGGCGAGGGCGAGCGGCAGCGTCCCTACCCCGCTGCCACCGTAGGCCTGCGGAATGCTGAGCCCCAGCAGGCCAACATCTCGAAAGGCCTGGAAGATGTCATGAGGGTACTCACCAGATTCATCGATCTCAGCCGCTCTAGGCGCGATCTTCTCTTTGGCCAGACGTCGGGCCGTCTCCTGAATCAGACGCTGCTCTTCGGTAAGTTGAAACTCCATAGATGACTCTCCTGGATACGAAAAGAAGCTGCGGGTTTCAACCCGCCGTGTCGGCTGGTCGAACGGCGTCAGCATAGCGCACCCTCGGCCTGGGCAGCCATTCACCGTTATGTCATGTCCAGGCGTAGCTTTACCTAGATTTGAAAAACTCTTGCGCTCTTTTTCGATACTGAGTATACTGGCAACACTTGCCCGTTGACATTCCCAGGGAAGGATCAGTAAGGTAAGGGGCGCGGCTAGATAGACCCCTTGTATCTACATCTCCCCAATTGTAAGAACCCGTAGGAATCCCGCCCAAAAGGGCAGGGTGGGATTCGCATTCCCCATTGTATAGGAGCGCGTAGATGGTATCGAACGGCGAAGCTGTGCGGGATGGCCTCTCTGTGCCAACATACATCAAATCGTACGGCAGGATTCCCCACGTCCTTGACATCCCAAACCTGATTCGGATCCAACTCGACTCGTACTACTGGTTCCAGGACGAAGGGCTGATGGAGCTGCTCGATGAGCTCTCTCCAATCCAAGACTTCACCGGGAATCGAATGGAGCTGCGCTTCGCGCGCGAAATCTCGCCGTCAGACACCCACGAAAATCCTGAGGACTGGGTCGGCCTCGTGCCGCTCGAAGATGTGAAGCAGGATCGGCGCGTACTAGCAAAGGCTGGCGAGAAGCTCACGCTGGACGTGGCATTGCAGCTCCGTAAAGCCAAGGTCGGCTCCATGCGCGTACGCCCCTACTCGTTCGGCGAGCCCAAGTACACGCAAGGCGAGTGCCGCGAGCGCGACACGACGTACTCCGCGCCGCTCAAGGTCTGGGTACAACTCCTCGTCAAGGAGACGGGCGAGGTCAAAGAGCAGGAACTCTTCATGGGCGACTTCCCGCTCATGACCGAGAAGGGCACGTTCATCATTAACGGCGCGGAGCGTGTGGTCGTCGCACAGCTCGTTCGTTCGCCGGGCTGCTACTTCACGCTCGAACGCGACACGACTAGTGGCCGCCTGCTCTGCCATGCCAAGCTGATCCCTAGCCGCGGCGCCTGGCTCGAGTTCGAAACGTCGAACAAGAACGTCCTGTCGGTCAAGGTCGACCGTAAGCGCAAGATCCCAATCACAACGCTCCTCCGCTCAATCGATGAGGACGCCAAGCTCCCCGACGATGAGCAGGGGACAGACGAGCGTCTCTTCAAGCTGTTCGTCAACACCGACACACACGCCGACCACCACTTCATCCAGTCGACGATCGATAAAGAGCCAACGAAGACCAAAAGCGAAGCGCTTCTGGAGTTCTACCGCCGGCTCCGCCCCGGCGACCCGCCGACGAAGGAGAACGCTCGCACGCTCGTCTCGTCACTGTTCTTCAACCCACGTCGCTACGACCTGGGCCGCGTTGGCCGCTACAAGGTCAACAGTCGCTTGGGCCTGAACGTCGACGAGATCACGCGCACGCTGACGCCCGAAGACCTGCTGGCGATCGTCCACGAGATGATCCGCCTGAACAACGGCCAGAGCCGCGAGGACGACATCGACCACCTCGGGAACCGGCGCGTTCGTGCCGTTGGCGAGCTGATCCAGAACCAGTTCCGCATTGGGCTGCTGCGCATGGAGCGCGTTGTCCGCGAACGCATGACGATCACAGACGCGGACCAGGCGACGCCAAGCGCGCTGATCAACATCCGGCCCGGCGTCGCCTCCATGAAGGAATTCTTCGGCGGTTCGCAGCTCTCGCAGTTCATGGACCAGACCAACCCGCTGGCGGAGCTCACGCACAAGCGCCGGCTCTCCGCGCTCGGCCCCGGTGGCCTATCGCGCGACCGCGCCGGCTTCGACGTCCGCGACGTACACCACAGCCACTACGGCCGCATCTGCCCCATCGAAACGCCGGAGGGCCCGAACATCGGACTAATCGGTAGCCTCGCGACGTACGGCGTAATCAACCGCTACGGTTTCATCGAAACGCCCTACCGCAAAGTGATCCGTGAGCTCTCACCCGGCGATGAGCAACTCATCGGTCAAACAGCCCGCGAGACCATCGCGGGTCCACGCGGTGGTGTCATCGTTGAAGCGGGACAGGAATTCACTCCCGCAATCGCGCGTAAGATGACGGAAGCTGGCATCGAAGCCGCGCCGGTCATCCCATACGTAACCGATGAGATCACCTACCAACCCGCCGACGTTGAAGAGCGCTACGTCATCGCCCAAGCGAACTCTCTGCTCGATGAGAACAATCACTTCGTTGAGGAGCGAGTCGAGGCGCGCCAGGGCGAACGCTTTCACATGGAACCGCCCGCCCACATCGACTACATGGACGTCACACCGAAGCAGATCCTGAGCGTCGCGACATCGCTGATCCCATTTCTGGAGCACGACGACGCGCCACGCGCCTTGATGGGCGCCAACATGCAGCGCCAGGCCGTGCCGCTGATCCGGCCCCAAGTGCCTCTCGTAACGACGGGCGTCGAAAAGCGCGCTGCGTCCGACTCCGGTCAGGTGATCTTGGCCGAACACAACGGTTTGGTGACCAGCGCCAGTGCGGCATCGATCAATGTACAGTACGACAACGGGGCGGAGCGCGAATACCACCTGCAAAAGTTCGTGCGTTCCAACCAAGGAACCTGCGTCAACCAACGCCCCACCGTCAAGACGGGTCAGCGGGTGCAGGCCGGCGATGCCCTTGCCGACAGCTCATCCACCGACCAGGGCGAGCTCGCCCTCGGCCAGAATGTCCTCTGCGCGTTTATGAGCTGGGAAGGCTACAACTTCGAGGACGCCATCATCCTCTCGGAGCGCGTCGTGCAAGACGACCGCTTCACTTCGATTCACATCGAGAAGCACGAAGTCGAATCGCGCGACACGAAGCTCGGCCCGGAAGAGATCACGCGCGACATCCCGAACGTGGGAGAGGAAAGCCTGCGCGACCTTGACGAGCAGGGGATCATCCGGATCGGCGCCGAAGTGAACTCCGGCGATATTCTCGTAGGCAAGATCACACCTAAGGGCGAGACGGAACTTACGGCCGAGGAGAAGCTTCTGCGAGCTATCTTCGGCGAGAAGGCACGCGAGGTGAAGGACACCTCCATGCGCGTACCGCACGGTGAGCGCGGCAAGGTGATTGATGTGAAGGTCTTCTCTCGTGAGGAGAACGACGAGCTTCCCGCCGGCGTGAATCAGCTCGTGCGCGTCGCGATTGCTCAACGCCGAAAGGTCGCCGTCGGCGACA
>JBKKBW010000012.1:0-3627 GCA_046713635.1 Dehalococcoidia bacterium | reverse complement strand
GGCACCGGCGCCGGGCTCGCGATCGTGAAGCGCGCGGTGGCGGCGTCTGGAGGCCACATCTGGGTGGAATCCGCCCTGGGTTCAGGTTCGACATTCGTTTTCACTTTGCCGTTGTGGCTCAGTGAGGCCGCAGAACAACAAGCAGCGTAGGACCCGAGTAATGCAGTCATTTCAATCCGTCCAGATCCTCCTTGTCGAGGACAACGCCGACGACGTCGAGATCACGACCAGAGCGCTGGCGAAGAGTCGTATCAGCAACCGCTTGAACGTGGTCCGGGATGGCCAGGAGGCACTAGACTACCTCCGCCGCGAGGGGGACTACAGTGGCAATCCTGACCTCCCGCGTCCGGATCTCATCCTGCTCGACATCAACCTCCCGCGCGTCAACGGCCTCGAGGTGTTGCAGCGCATTCGTTGCGATAAGACCATTGGACGCCTTCCGGTGATCATGCTCACGGCCTCATCGCAAGAAGAAGACATCGTCAGGAGCTACGACGCTGGCGCCAACAGCTTCATCCAGAAGCCGGTGGAGTTCGAAAAGTTCGTGCATGCGCTCGAAGTGATCGGCGAGTATTGGCTCGTGATAGCCAAACTTCCACCCAAGGCGGCCTGACATGCCGGAGCTTCGAATCCTACTCGTGGAAGACAACCAGGACGACGTGGAAATGATCCGGCGGTTTGTGGCGGCGAGCGATCAGGCACTGGTGCTGGATGTCGCCTCGAGCGCAGAAGAAGCCCTCACACATCTCCGACATACCGCGAACTCGCCAGCGATGATGTTCGTCGATCTCACGCTGCCGACCCGCAGCGGGCTAGATTTTATCCGCGAGGTAAAGGGCGACCAGGCCATGCAGGACATTCCCATCATCATCTTGAGCGGCTCGCAGAACGATGACGAGGTGCGGATCGGACGCGACGTCGGCGCGCACAGTCACTTCACCAAACCAATCAGTGCCCAAGACCTGAGCTGGGTGACAACGAGCATTCGGCAGTATTGGGAGCGCATCGTTGCGCTCAACAACTTGGACAAGGCGGCGTCATGACGCTCCGACCAATCAATGCCAAAGACGCGATCGTGCTCGTGGTCGAAGACGACCGAAACGACGCGATCATCACCGTGCGAGCGCTGGAAACCTTCGGCATCAAGCACATCTTTCACGCTTCGACCGGCGAGGAGGCGGTGGCCTTCCTCGGAACCAAACGCTGCGATATCGCGCTCGTGGACTTCAATCTTCCTGGCATGAACGGGCTACGGCTGTTGCGAAAGCTCCAGGAACTCACTCCCAACCTCAGTGTGATCTTTGTGACTGGCGCCCGCGACGAGAAGGTCGCCGTGGCAGCGCTGAAAAGCGGCGCCGTAGACTATGTCTCCAAAGACGAACTGCTAACGTCCGGGATCATCAATTCGCTCCAGGATGCGCTGCGGGCGTCCGGCCGAGCCGACGAGGAGCGAGGGGAGGCTCTCCTCGGGCAGGATCGAGCAGAGGCGTGCGACACCGCGTTGGCAGAGGCCGACTGGATCGTGTCACCTGGCGATGCCGGATCACTTTCGCTCATGCCGACGCTCCTGGTGGCGGAGGAACGCGAAGCACAAGACGCACGAGATGCCTTCGTTCATTACCTCGTCGCATGCATGGCTGGAACCCCGTTCAAGAGCGAGGAGCAGGGGTTGATACGCCTGCTCGCCGAACGAGGGGCAAGTCCCGCCGAAATCGTAATGCTCTTTCGGTCAGCCGTCCGCGCGATCCAGATCGAGGCTGCGACGGAAGCAAGCGATGCCGCTGTTCGCCCCATCGCTGCCCTGGCCCGGATTCTCGCCGGCCTTGTCAATGAATTTCAGGGCCAGCTGTCGGCGCAAGTATTCCAGCGACAGAAACGGAATCGGAGGTGAGAACCGCCATACAATCGACAGTTTCACCGGTGCGCTCGCGGAATCGATCGTTTCGAGAACGCATCGCAATGGTCGCGTGGATAGAGACGGTTGCCACGTCTATCACGATGCCCGGCCCTTTGTCTCGGATCACTCGACTCGCCTGCTCATTAGCCACGCGCCCGACAACGGCTTCCCAAGCGACCACGGATTAGTGGCATTTGCCGTGGCCGGAGCGATCCTTCCTTGGCACCGTTTGCTGGGTGTCCTCGCCCTTGGGACCGCGCTCCTCATCGGGATCGCTCGGATCTACGTCGGCGTTCATTGGCCAAGCGACATCGCGGGAGCTGCTGCAATCGGTCTCTTCGCAGCCGCGATCGCCTGGTTCGCCACACCCCTACTGCAAGAGGTTCAGCGGCAGCTAGGACGATTCCTGCCCGAACCACTCATTTACACGAGCCCACGCTAGTCCTATCAGTCCCGACGCACTGAAACAGGTGGGGTTCCTGCTGAAGACGCGGCCCGAACTGGCTTAGCGTCCCAGACCTAGTGCCTATGACCGCCTCCGAAACTGTGTGTTCGGCTGGGCGGGATAGATTCGCCCATAGGGAGCGACTCCATGCGTTCGGTGACAACGTTCACCGCCCGCTCCTGGCGTTCGATGTGGCCATGGACGATGAGCGCCCCCGCCTCCGATACGAGAGACTTGTACTTCCGCACCAGGGCCGGCGTCGTGATCACATTGATCAGCCCGTAGCGGTCTTCCAGCGTATGGAAGACGAACCCCTTCGCCGTCTCCGGCGCTTGGCGTACCGCAACAACCCCCGCGACCGTCACCTTCGCACCCTCCTCCATTTGATCAACGACGACGCTGGGCGTGATCCCTTCGTGCACAAAGGCTAGGTCCATGATGTGCCCGCGGGTGGTGATAGCACCGTCCGTGAGCGTAATGTCTTCGCGCACGCGCTCACCGGTCCGCATCTCGCGCATCGCGACCAGATCGGCATCATACGGAAGCGCGAGCGGCAGCTGCGCGTTGAGGGGCCGGTAGAACAGCCCTAATTGCCAGAGCAGCTCGCGCTCGTGCAGTCCCGTCCACGCGAACGCACCCAAGCGGATCAGATGCTCGATCGGCTCGCGCGCGATTCGGGCGCGACGCCAGAACTCCCAGAGCGATGCATAAGGTCCTTCTTCGCGCTCTTCGTCCAGCCGCTGGAGTGTCGCTTCGCCGATGCCCCTCACGTAGCGAAAGCCAAGACGGATCGCGTCATCTTCGATCGCACACTGAGCCCCGCTCTTGTTCACGTCAACACCACGAACCTCGACGCCCCTCCGCCGCGCTTCGTTGACGATGACGCCCGGTGAGTAGAAGCCGAAGGGCCACTCGTTGAGCCACGAGCAGTAGAACTCCAGCGGGTGGTAGCGCTTCACCCAGGCGAGCTTGCCCGCCGTCTCGGCCATCGCGGCGGCATGGGCCTTCGGAAAGCCGTACTCCGCGAACGCCCGCACCTTCTCGTAAATGCGCTGCGCGGTAGCGCCATCGACATGTCCTTGGGCGCGACAGCCGTCCAAGAACGCCTCGTGTAGCTTCTCCATCTCTTCGCGCGATCGCTTGCGGCTCATGGCGCGGCGCAGCGTCTCCGCCTGCCCTGCCGTGAAGCCCGCTACTGCCATGGACACTTCGAGCACCTGCTCCTGAAAGACGATGACGCCTTTCGTCTCAGCCAGCATCGGCTCAAGACAGGCGTGGTCGTACG
>JBKKBW010000011.1:0-5152 GCA_046713635.1 Dehalococcoidia bacterium | reverse complement strand
GTAGGCCGCTCATCTACCGGGTACGGTAGCCACTCGTTTGCTGGCTGGCAAGGTGGGCGTTGCCCGGGCAACGCACACGTTGCCCCTGCCCTGCCGCACGGATACGATCCAGCCGTATGCGTTTCTTCCGCAAGCGGAAAGGACATCAGGAGTCCGACGGCGATGCGATCGCCGTTCAGTACGAAGCGCCCATCCGCGACGTCGAAGTAGCCACGGAGGAGATCGACGCCGAAGACGAGCAGCTCGAAGAAGAAATCGAGCGGCAAACAGAGCAGGCGCTCCAGCGCACTCGCAAGGGCATCTTCGGCCAGATCGCGGGCTTGTTTGACCGCGGCGGTGATTTCGACGAGGCGCTCTGGGAGGACTTGGAGGACCTGTTAATCGGGGCGGACGCCGGTATCGCAACTACGCAGCGGATCCTGGACGACGTGCGCGAGCGCGTGGCGAGGGATAAGATACGGGATGCCGAGGGCGTCCGCACCGCGCTCAAGGACGAGCTGGTCGACATCCTGAACGCACCCAAAGGGGCGGGGCTGCTCTGGTCCGGCGCCGACGGCGCCCTGCCCGAGCCCGCTGTCATCCTGGTTCTGGGCGTGAACGGCACGGGCAAGACAACGACGATCGCTAAGATGGCGAGCGCGTACCAGCGCGAAGGCAGCAAGGCAATCATCGCGGCGGGCGATACGTTCCGCGCAGCGGCGATCGACCAGCTCAAGGAGTGGGGGGAACGGATAGGGGTCGATGTCGTTGCCCACCAGCCGGGCGCCGACCCAGCTGCCGTCGTCTTCGACGCGATGGCCGCCGCCGATAGCCGGAGCGCGGACGTTGTAATAATTGATACAGCCGGGCGGTTACACACCAAATTCAACCTGATGGAGGAGCTAAAGAAGCTCAAACGGGTGATCGAACGGAAAGACGCCACGGCCCCTCATGAGGTCCTTCTCGTGCTGGACGCGACCACGGGTCAAAACGGCCTGATCCAGGCAAAGGCGTTTACCGAAGCAGTAGACGTAACGTCGGTATGCCTGACCAAACTCGATGGCAGCTCGAAGGGCGGCATAGTATTTGCTATCTGCGACCAACTGAACATCCCAGTCCGGTTCGTCGGGACTGGCGAGGGAGCCGAGGACCTGGCCCCCTTCTCCCCGGAGGCCTTCGTCGAGGCGCTCTTCCATTAGGAACCTACAGGCCGCTATCCTCGTTCGTGTTAGGGGAGCCGCCCTCCGAACGTTAGGTTTGAGATAGCCGATATGTCAGAGACGCTCGTTTGGTGGCTCATGATGCAGGTGGTGGGCCTAGCGACCCTGCCCCTGTGCCTTACGCTCTTCAGGCGCCTGCCTGACCGCGGCTACGCGCTCTCCAAGGCGTTTGCGCTCATTTTTCTTGGGTATTTGCTCTGGATCCTGAATATCGCGCGTATTCTGCCTAACACTTCGGCTGGCATCTGGATTGTTCTGCTCGCTCTGTTCGGCGTGTCAGCGCTCGTGTTTGCACGCAGGCGCGACGACTTTATCGGCTTCGCGCGAGACCGTTGGTGGCTCATCGCCACGGTGGAAGTGGTGCTCTTCCTCTCGTTTGTCACAGCCGTGTACCTGCGTTCCTACGTCGGCGATCTGGGAGGCACCGAGAAGCCGATGGACTTCATGTTTTTGAACGCGGTTACGAACGCCGACCGCTTCCCGCCTCTGGACCCATGGATGGCCGGCGAGAAGGTCGCTTACTACTACTTTGGCTATCTCATCGTTTCGATCATGACACGACTGGCAGGACTCCAGACAAGCGTGGGATTCAACCTTGGTCTAGCCATGACGCTCTCGCTCGCTGTCGTGGGCGCGTTCGGCCTGGTCTACAACATGATCGCCCCACGTGCACAGCAAGCGCTCAAAGCTGGCCCTGGCACGCCGGCGGCGGGCTTCTCGAACGGGATACTCTGGCGTCCGATGATCTTCGGCGTAGCGGCGGCATTCCTGATGGTGGTGATAGGCAACCTAGAAGGCATCCTAGAGGCGTTCGCCGCCACCGGGATGGGGAGCGCCGGCTTCTGGAGCTGGGTCAACATCGAAGGTCTGCAGGCCCACCAGAGCCCTGGCTGGTCACCGGACAATTTCTGGTTCTGGTGGCGCGCAACGCGCATCCTTGACGGCAGTACTGGTATTCACGAGTTCCCGTTCTTTAGCTTCCTGCTCGGTGACTTGCATCCGCACGTCATGTCGATTCCGTTCGTGCTGCTGGCGCTAGGCGTCGCGCAGTTGCTGCTCCGATTCGAGGGCCCGCTGGACTTGGTCGTCTGGCTGGAACGGCCACTGTGGCTGGTCGCGTTCGCGATCATGCTTGGCGGACTAGCGTTCATTAACACGTGGGACATGCCAACTATGGCATTCGTTGTCTCGGGGGTGGCACTGGTGCGTAACCGGCTCCACGCGGACCGCTGGTCGTGGGGATTGGTCGGGGACACGGCTGGCTTCCTGCTACCGCTCTTCGTCTGCGCGATGCTTGCTTACACACCCTTCTTCTTTGGAGGCTTCGACAGCCAAGCTTCCGGCTTTAAGGTCGTTGGTAACAACGGCACGCGCCTCTTCCAGGCGCTGCTCCTCTGGGGTGTCTTTGCCGTCCTGATTGTGCCATATGCCGCCTGGCGATTGCTGCGCGGAGGTCCGCCCACGCTAAAGGAGATTGGCTGGGCCTTCGTGCCGATGGTCTTCCTGTTCCTGCTCTGGCTCTTCTGGGAAGTGCTCGCCGGCAGCGAAGGTAGCCCGAGCTTCGGAGCAGATAGGCTCCTGGGCTGGCTGCCCCTGCCCGTCCGTCCGATTGATCTGGGTCCAGGCATAAGTCTGAGCGATCGCATCGGGGCACGCGACTGGAACTGGCTCACCTTCCTGTTCATGGGCAGCGTGGTGGCGCTTATCGGCCTGGCGTTCCATCGCGAGATCGAGGAGGCCAAACGCACGGGCGAAGAACGCTTCGCGCACATCTTCGCACTGGGACTCGCTGGAACCGCGGCCCTCCTCATTCTTGGCAGCGAAGTCTTCTTCATCTTCGACACGTTCGACAGCCGGATGAACACGATCTTCAAGTTGTACTACCAGGCCTGGCTCATGCTTAGTGTTGCGGGAGCGCTCGTGCTGTATGAGATCACGCGCGGCTTCCGCATGCCTGCACTCACTGCGCCAAAGACCCCGTCTGTGACGGTACCGCTCGGGGGTTTGGCTGTTGGCGATGTCCTCGTGGCCACTGCCACACTCATCGGCGCGGTCATTGGCCTAGTGCTTGGCCAGGACGCCTTGACGCGGGTCGTCGGCTTTGTTGTCGGTGGCGGCGTCTTCTATGTCCTGAGCGGAACGATCGTCGTTTGGTGGCAAAGTGCTTCGATGACCGGTGAAGGCCCGCCGCCCGGCGCAGCACGGCTGACCTGGCGTGGAGTATGGGCAGGCGCTGCGTTGACGTTTCTATTTGTGGCGTTTCTATATCCCGTGCTGGCCACGTACAACCGCACGGGGGATTTCAAGCAGCCCCGCATGCTCGACGGGCAGCAGAACCTATCCGCCGACACAAGAGGCACCATCGACTTCCTGAGGGGAATCAATGGACACCCAGTTGTTGTGGAGGCTCCGGGAGGTGACTACACGGACTACGGCACTATCTCCGCGTCGACTGCCCTCCCGACGATCATTCAGTGGAAGGGCCACGAGCTCCAATGGCGCGGGACAGGCGAAGGGCTTGACGAGCGCGAACAAGCGGCGGAAGCGATCTACACAGGTGACTCGGAGGTAGTGCGCGGCGTCCTGCAGCAGTACCAGGTGCGCTTCATTATTGTCGGGCCCAAAGAGCGAGAGAAGTACAACGGAACTGAGTTCCCCCTACTAAGAATCGATCAGCTGACCGACCTTGTTGAACCAGCGAAGCAGACAGGAGAGGTTACTGTGTATCGGGTGCGACCTGATATCCTGCCTCTAGTGAACGCGGGAGAAACACCATGACCACAACTGGTGAGCGGCTGCGCGCCTTCTGGGGCGACCGCCGGGCCGGACCGGGCCAAATGCCTGACCTGCTCGGGCGCTATTGGGAGATCGGGCTATTCGGCGCGATTCTCGCAATCGCGCTCGGGATGCGCCTCTGGAACCTTGATGATCGCGCGATCCACCACGACGAGAGCCTGCACATGTATTACGCGTGGCAGCTCTTCGATGGGCGCGGATACGAACACGTGCCTTTCATGCACGGGCCGCTCAAATTCTTCGGAACCGCACTCATGTTCCGCCTCTTCGGCGACAACGACTTCACTGGGCGCTTGCTGTACGCACTGGTTGGTACAGCACTGGTGGGACTCCCCTACTTCCTGCGGAGCTACATCGGCCGATTCGGCGCGATTGTGGCGGCACTATTGCTCGCGTTCTCGCCAACGATGGTTTACGTCAGCC
Organism: Dehalococcoidia bacterium; assembly: GCA_046713635.1. GTDB lineage: Bacteria > Chloroflexota > Dehalococcoidia > DSTF01 > RBG-16-68-14 > JBBDXS01. The sequence goes on along the minus strand of JBKKBW010000011.1, from coordinate 734 downwards.
GGTTCAACCGCGATGACATCCTGATCGTCGCATACACGCTGGCGATGGTAGTGGTGATGTGGCGTTACCTGAAGGAGCAGCAGGAGAAGTACCTCTACCTGGTACCACTCATCCTGATGCTGGGCTTCGTGACAATGGAGATGACGTTCATTACAACGGCCATCTTCCTCGTGTATTTGGAGTTCCAGCTGGCCACAGATCTCTTGGATCAGTACCGCGCGGCGAGAAAGCTGACACCGGTTGAGGCTGCTGCTGCCTGGCTGGTATTCCTCGCGATTGGCTGGGCACTGGCACTGCTGTGGCCACTATTCGAGACGCCCCGCAAGCGCTGGGGACTAGACACGATGCCCGCAGCGGGAAACTTCTTGGTGGCAATGATCATCTTCGCGTTGCCACAGTTTGCCGCTGCTGTGCAGAAGATGCCCGTCATTCACCTCGGAACGCCCGATGATCCGGACACCGGGACAGCTCATCAGAACCTGCGGATCATCACAACGCTGACGTTCTTGTTCATCGCAGCGTACGTCGGTCTATTCTGGAACTGGCGCATCTTCCTCATCGGCGCCGCGATGTTCTACATCCCGTACGTGTTGTTCTACACAACGTTCTTCACGGAACCTGGTGGCTTTTGGACAGGTATCTGGGGTTCCTTAGACTACTGGCTTAGCCAGCAACTTGTGCGCCGCGGCAGCCAGCCAGATTACTACTACCTGATGACCGCGCCGATCTACGAG
>JBKKBW010000010.1:0-1867 GCA_046713635.1 Dehalococcoidia bacterium | reverse complement strand
GCCAGGAAGCAATCGAAGTCACGGAACCAGCGATTGATCGCCGCGGCCCATTGTTCGCGCCGTCGCGCCGAGTTGGCGGCCTCCCAGGCGGGCGTGGTGAGCGCCTTTTCGATCGAGTAGCGGCCGTAGTCGGTCAGCTCGTCGAAGTGTTCGTCGAAGTCTGGCTTGATCTGGCGCGCGTAGGCATACTCATCCGGCGATGACATCGAGAGGCCGCCGCCACCTTCCTGGGGCGGCGGGTGCGACTCGATCAATTCGCAGCCAAGCGTTTGCAGGAGCTTCGCTGCGTCTTCAACCGAACGCTGGATCTCTGGGTCGACGTCCATGTAGCCGTAGTCGATGCTATACGCGACGCGCATGCCAGCGACGAGCTTGTGGTCGAGCGCAGCTTCGAAGTCTGGCGCTGGCTCCTGGATGGAGAGCCAGTCGCGCGGGTGAGGGCCGGAGATTGCCTGCATCAGCAGTACGCTATCGCGGACGGTGCGCGTCATCGGGCCCTGATGCGACGTGTGGGGCGCGCCGCGCCAGCCATCGTGGGCGACGCGGCCAAAGGTCGGCTTGAGACCGAAGCAACCGTTGTAGAACGCTGGTATGCGGATCGAGCCGGCGCCGTCGGTGCCGATGGCGAGCGGGCCGAGGCCAGCGGCGACAGCGTTGGCCGCTCCACCGCTCGAACCACCGGCGGTGCGTTCGAGGTCCCAGGGATTGACCGCCTCGTCGCGCAGCCGGTTCTTGGTGACGTCTATCATGCCGAACTCTGGCGTGTTCGTCTTACCGAGGATGACGACCCTGGCCGCTAGCACGCGATCGACAGCAGGGGAGTTCTGGTGGTGCATGTGGTCTTTGAAGACGAGCGAGCCGTGCGTGGTGGGAAGCCATGTCGTGTAGAGCAGGTCCTTAATCGAGATCGGGACGCCACAGAGGAGCGGCTTCTCGCCCGGCTGCGCCCATATGCGTTCTGCATGCCGGGCCGCGTTTAGAGCGCCTTCGTGGTCGACACAGATGTAGGAGTTGAGGGTCGGGTTGAGCCGGTCGATGCGCCGAAGCGTGGCTTCGGTGACGTCGACGGGCGAGAGATCGCGCTTCGAATAGGCGGCCAGCAACTCGGCGGCAGAAAGGAACGCTACGTCATCGCTGGGCATGGCTGGCCGCATTATAGCGGCGAAGGTGGTGGGCGGCACCTAGGTGCACGTGGGATCTGGCGAGTTGAGGATGGCGTTTGCTTCTTCGTTCTGCGCCTGGATGTTTCGGTCGTTGCCCTCGGCTTCGGTTACGAGGAAGCTCGCGCCCGCGCTCGCGCCGCTGTCTTTCGTTACGAGCCACGTGTCATCTTCTTGCTCGGTGGCAGTGAGCATGGCCATCACAGGCTGCGGGTCGTCAGGGCACAGACTCTCGGCTACAGCCTTACGGAAGCGGTTCTCCGTCTCGGGTGGCTTGCACGCTACGGCGAGCACAAGCGACGCGAGAAGCAGAAGCGAGAGCGAACGGAACGCGGTCATCGCCATCACCACGCCAGCGCCAGCCCCTCGCTGCGGAGGTCCGAGGCGACCGCCCAGCCGCTGGACGGCAGGGAGCCGACGACCTGGCTGCGCGAGAGCTCCCACGGGCCACAGCGTAGTAATCGATGGCCACGCTGCTCTAGCTTCTCGATCGTGTCTTCGGGGAAGCGACTCTCCACGGCGAGCCGGCCTTCCGCAGTAATCACCCAGCGGGGAGCGTTGATCGCGCTGTGCAGGTCGAGCTGCCAGTCGACGCCGCCGGCGATCGTTTGGACGTTGCACTGTACCTGGAAGTCGGCGCCGGGCGTGCCGCCTCCGACGAGCAACCGGCCGTCACGCACGCAAAGGAAGTTGTTCAGCGTATGTAC
>JBKKBW010000009.1:0-2918 GCA_046713635.1 Dehalococcoidia bacterium | reverse complement strand
TTGGCAACCCATACATGTCCAGCTATAGGGCCATTAACTCTCCCGCAATCGACACCGCACTAGACACGCTCACCTTCGACGGGATTTCCGACGTTGTCCACGCCTTTCCGGCGGACGTGCCTTCCGGCCCAATCCTGAGCCAGTTGACCGTCGCCAGCACGCTCGGCGGCGGATTCTGTGAGGATTCCGGCGCCAACGTTACCACAGGCGGTGTTGGGGCTGTGGGGACGGGCACCGCGCCGATCGTGAAGTGCACGCTGCCTGGCGGAGGTGTAACCAGCCGCGTCACGTTCAACTCATTCTCGTTCTACACGACCGACAGCGATGACCCGACCCCGCTGAACGACACTGCCACACTCGCGTGGAATGATACCTGCGATGGCACGTCGGGTAACTGCAGTAGCGGCGCACAATCGACGTCGGCAGGAGGGTCATCGCCACTCGTGACGAACACGCCGACGTTGACGGCAACACCGACGAATACGGCGACTAACACCGCCACCAACACGGCGACTAACACCGCCACCAACACGGCGACGTCAACCAGCACGCCAACCAATACGGCGACGAATACAGCGACGCCGACCCGGACAGCGACGCGGACAGCGACGCCGCTTCAGGTGACGGGCACTCCGACCAAGGAAGCCGGCGACCCCCGCGGTCCTAGCATGGCGTTACTAGTCTACGGTGACACCGGGAAGACCCAGCTAGTGTGCGGGGCGGTAGGCGCAGTAGGCCGCACGTGCGTGATCCCGGCGCAGTCCACGTTCAGCATCGATGTCAAGACCGCGAACGCGCCTGCCAACGGTTTCCGAGGCTACCAGATCGTCATCCAGTATTCGTCGAACCTCACCCTTGTTCAGCAGGCGGGCTTGGCGGAGAATCGTTGGCCACTTTGTACAGCAGGATTTGAGCAGAAGAGCCCAGCAACGGCCGCCCGCTCTGCACGCTACATCATCGGCTGCAAAGGCAGCGCGAAGAGGCCTTTCAAGGGCGTGCTCGCCAATATTCACTTCACGTGCGCCCAGATAGGCACCGGTCAGATCGATATTATTGGCGGCGTTGGTTCGCAAGTCAGCTTCTACGACCGCCCGTCAATCAGCGGCAACCGCATTTTCCTGGCGTCTGATCCTAAGGCACCTGTAGGCGGTGGAGGAACTAAGCAAGTCGCCGACGCCGTACGTATTCAGTGTGGCGGTGGCATCGACTAAGTAAGTCCGCGCTCAACAGACAAACACACCTCCGGCCCCCCAATGGGGCCGGAGGTGTGTTTCCAGGGCCAGCGCTGGCAACGTTGCACTGTTTCGCAAGCCATCGATATACTAACTCTGCACTGTCGATATTTCATCGGAGGTAGTCCGCGCCTTGCCGTATACCATCATCGAGACCTGCATCGGCTGTACAGCCTGTACGAAGCGCTGTCCGACCGAAGCGATCACCGGCGAGCGCAACGTACTGCACGTTATCGATCCGGCCCTCTGCATCGACTGTGGCGCCTGTGGAGTCGTGTGCCCGCCTGAAGCCATCCTTGACGAAGTTGGCGAAGTCTGCCGCACCTTCCCACGCAAGGAATGGCCCAAGGCCGTTGTCATTGAGGACAACTGCATTGGTAGCGGTTGTGAGCTCTGCATTCAGATCTGCCCATTCGATGCGCTCTTCCTGGGCGACGTTCAACGCCAGACGGGGGACTTCTTTGGTACGGCGACCCTCATCGAGAAGAAGTGCACAGGTTGCCGTCTCTGCGAGGATGCCTGCGGGTGGGGTGCTGTCTACATCGATCCACCGCGCGAGATGCAGAAGCGCAGCGCATGGATCGGCCTGGAGGAAGTCGCGGAACCCGCTGGCGCAACTGCTGGCTAGCCACTAGATTCTCGAGAAAACGTCCCCGTGCGTTCGCGCAGGCGTTTTGCTATCTTCGCCGTCGTGACCGATCAGCCTGTCCTTCGCATCAAACGTCTTCATGTGGACGCCCAGATGCCCGTGCAGGCGACCCCCGGCTCGTCCGGCCTCGACGTCTACGCCTATCTGCCGGATGGCCCGATAACGTTGGGGCTGGAACCCCGGCGCGTATCCACGGGCGTCGCGCTCGAGTTTCCCCAAGGCTACGACGTGCAGGTGCGCCCTCGCTCCGGTCTATCTCTCAAGGGGGTCGGGGTCGCGTTCGGAACGATCGACAGCGACTATCGCGGCGAGGTGCTCGTGACGATGTGGACCTTTGGTAGTACAACGGCGCACGTACTCCACCACGGCGACCGCATCGCTCAGCTTGTCGTCAGCGCGCTGGCCGAGCTACCAGTTGTAGAGGTCGACGAGTTGAGCGAAAGCGATCGCGGCTCGGGCGGGCACGGGTCCACGGGACGGTAGTCTTAGGCCTCGGTACCTCGCGCTAACCGCGAGGTCGCGACCGCCGACATCCACACCTGCTCCATCGCAGACCCGGACGCCAACGATAGGGTAAGAGCTCCTAGCTGCTCCGCGAGCGATTCGACGCGGAGAGAGCTTCGTGGCGCCTCTTTCGTGGCCTATGACGAACGTATGTAAGGGCAAAGGATCAAAGAAGGCTGCTAAAACGTGTAGGCTGCCCCCTTCAGGAACTAAGGGCTTCTACCGATGACTGATACAGGAACCCTGATTCACCTTTGAGTCGGGGCGAAATGAGCCCGGCGGCACGGCCCGCTCTCCTGAGCGGTTCGCGTCGGAGCCCGCAGGAAGGAGAAAAGAAGATGCAACTCATAAACGAAGCGCTGTTGCGTGTTCTCACCGGCTGGCAGGGGCTACAGGCTCGCCTCCAGGATGAGGAAGGACAGACGCTGGCAGAGTACGGTCTGATCATGGCCGTGATCGCAGTCGCGACTGTCGTGACCGCGGTGTTCCTGTTCCGCGAAGCCATCGTCGCGGCCTTTGACTCGGCCACTGAC
>JBKKBW010000008.1:0-7927 GCA_046713635.1 Dehalococcoidia bacterium | reverse complement strand
CTGCTTGATCTGGGTCAGCATGTTGTCTCTCCTCCTTTCATCTATTCTCCGCACGCTGCGGGCTGATTGGGTGTTCCGGGAAGACGCCCGGTTGCGCTTCCCCACTGCTGCTTGTTTGCCCTACGGGACCCGATAGCCTGCGGTCTCGGCGAGGACGACGATCGCGGGTGTGAGCGCGATGCCGAGCGCCAAAGCCCTTCGTGTGATCTGCGTGAGCATGGCCGTAACCTCCTTTCTCCGTCTTTTGGTTTTGTGGTCTGTCTAAAGCGATAATAGGCTCCGGGAAGGGTGGTTCCTATTCCAGCGCGCTTACAAAGCGCTGACAAATCGGGGTATCTGGAGAGCAAGAGAGGCCCGGGCTTTCCGCCCGGGCCTCTGACCAGGTGGCCTGTCGAAGGACAGTCTCGCCTACGATCCGATGTACAGGGAACCGCGACCGCTGTACGTTTGTCGAGCGCAGGCGTTATTGGGGGCCCACATACAGTCGTAGTCAGCCACGTTGTTGTAGTCGACGCTCTTGGTGGCGATCCGTGTGGTCCCGTTGTTGACGTACCACGTGTAGTCGACCATGACTGTGTAGTTGTAGTGCCCTTGGGCCGCTACGGTGAAGCCGTAGAAAACCGCAGCCCGGCCTGGAGCCGTGTCGGCACAGTGCGTTTGGTCGAACACCGGGCCGTAGCCCCAAATCGGATACTTCGATTGCCAGATTCGAAACCGAGCGCAGATCCGCTGCGTGGAGCCAGAATACGACGACGAACGATACGCCTTCCGCTCCGTGAAGATGAGCTTGTGCGAATATTCGTTGCCCCAGGTGGATGTGCCGAAGGTCTGCGGCACCTCGACGTAGCCTGGCGACCCGGTGTTGCTGAACGTCATGGCGTCGGCTTGCCCCGGCATGAGCGCCAGGGCGCTCAACACCAGCCCGGTGGATACCACCGCCAGGAAGACGGCCTTCATGCGCCCCATGTTGAACCTCCCTCTCCGAATGCTCTGGTTCCTGCCGATTGTCTGCTGACCGTTCATGTTCCCTCTCCTTCTGCTGGCAGCCTCCGAGAGGCGGGCCGTTCTCTAAGTCGATAATAAGCTCGCCGCGGGAGGCTTTCGATTCCAGCGCGCTTACAAAGCGCTGACAAAAGCACGTATAATCCGACAAGTCCCTAGGGCAGGATTTCGCCGCCGATCATTGAGCGAGGCTGATCAGACAAGCATGAGGTCTGCAATTTGGTGTGATTCAGCGACCCGAGAAGTCTGGGTCGCAGGGCAACAGGTCGCGCTCTCCCTCTCGGTCCAGGAGTTCAAGCTCTTGGACCTGCTCTGTTCCAGATATGGAAGACTATGTTCGCGGGACGAATTAGGTAACGCGATTTGGGGTGCCGGGAACTACGAGTACGGGATGCTCCATCGACTTATCCATCGCACCAAGCGAAAGCTCGAGCCGGTGGCGAAGGACTGTATCAGCGCCGTAGCGGGCGTCGGCTACAAAATCAGGTACGAGCAGGAGGATGGCCGCGGCACGGGTGCTGCCGCGGATAGCAGCTTCTTTGCGGGGCGAGAGAACGAGCTTACGGTCCTTAAGGACGCACTGGTCCGGGCGTCCAGCGGAAAGGGCGCAACGGTCATTCTCTCAGGGGAAGCCGGCATCGGGAAGACGCGCCTCGCAGAGGAGCTTGCGCTGCACGCGCAGGCCGTGGGAGACCCCGTGCTGTGGGGCCGCTGCTACGAAGGGGAAGGCGCTCCGCCTTATTGGCCCTGGGTGCAGGTCATACGCTCCTACATACATGTATTAGATGACGATGCGCTCCGGGCGGAAATGGGCCCGGGAGCAGCCGACATCGCACAGGTCGTATCTGAGGTGCGGGACCGAGTGCCCGACCTGCCGCTTCACTCCACACTCGATGGCGAGCACGCCCACTTCCGGCTCTTCAACAGCATCACCACCTTTCTCAGGAACGCGGCCGCCAGCCAGCCACTGGTACTCATCGTCGACGACCTGCACTGGGCCGATAAGTCATCGCTGCTTTTGCTGCAGTTCTTGGTCAGAGAGTTGCATGATGCCCGGCTTCTTGTCGTAGGCACCTATCGCGATGTCGAGGTGGACCGCGCTCATCCATTGGCTGAGGTACTTGTTGAGCTAGGCCGCGAGCGCGGCTATGAGGGCGTCCGGGTGCGCGCTCTACCGTTCGAAGATGTGCGCGGCCTGATCACTGCGGTCGGCGAACAGGACGTGCCCGATGCATTTGCACAGTCCATTTACCAGGAGACGGAAGGTAATCCTTTCTTCATAAAGGAGGTCCTTAGGCATCTCGTCGAAGAGGGGAAGGTGAAGTGGGAAGACGGTCACCTGACGTTCGATGCTCTCCGCGGCGGCGATCTCGGCATTCCCGAGGGCGTTCGCGAGGTAATCGGCCGTCGCCTCTCTCGTCTCAGCGAGGGGTGCAACGGCATGCTAACTGTTGCCGCCGCGATGCCCGGTGGCTTCGCTTGGGAACTGCTGGAGGCGCTCGTCCAGGAGCAGGATAACCGCCTTCTGGATTTCCTAGACGAGGCCCTCGCTTCCCAAGTAATCCGCGAACGGCCCGGCGAGGGTGCTGGCGCCACGTACGAGTTCACGCATGCCCTCATTCGTCAGACGCTGTGCGCAGAGCTAAACACGCCCCGTCGAGCACGGCTACACCACCAGATCGGTGAGGCGATCGAGCGCGTGTTCGAGGCGGACTTGGAGCCGCACGCGGGAGAGCTGGCATACCACTTCTCTAGGGCCACCTCCAGTGGCGATGTGGCCAAAGCGGTTGGCTACGCGCGACGGGCGGCCGAGCGCGCCCGATCCCAAGCCGCATTCGAGGAGGCGGCCCGCCTGTATGAGATGTCTCTGGTAGCACTCTCTACCAGGCCAGGCGCTGACGAGAACGAGCGCTGCGAGCTACTGCTTGCGCTTGGGGAGTCACGGTTCCTGGCAGGAGACATAGAGCTTTCAAAGCAAGCGCTTCTCCAGGCAGCAGAGGCGGCCGAGAACCTTGGTTCCGGGGAGTTGTTGGCTCGCGCCGCGCTCGCCTACGGTTGGTCGCGCATGCTGGGCCTTGTCGATCCAATTTCGGCCAGCCTGCTGGAGAAGGCTGAGGCGCTGCTTCAGTCCAGCCAAAGCGCAGGGCGAGCCGAGGTGCTCGCCAGACTCGCCGTGACACGCTTGGACGCCGGAGACCGCCTGGCCGCGCTTTCGCTGAGTCAGCAAGCGGTCGAGATGGCCCGGAGGCTCGGAGACGCGGACGGGCTTTTCGCTGCGCTCGACTTGCGGCTTGGAGTTATCAACGGGCCCGATGATCTTGAGGAGAGGCTCGCCGTCTCGGACGAGATGATGCGTTCTGCTCAGGGTCCGAGAAATGCGCTCTGGGCGCGCATTCGAAGAAACTCTGACCTCTTTTCGCTGGGCGACAAGGACGCCGGTGACGAAATGATGAGTGCGGTGCGGGAACTCGTGGAGGAGCAGCCCGAACACTTTCTTCTACGATTCGCGGCTGCGCTTCGAGCCATGCGGGCCCTTCTCGAAGGGGACCTTCGCGCTGGCGAGGAGTTGGTTTTGCATACTGAACCGAGAAGTCGCCCGGATCCGAGAGACAGCCTAACCCAGCTCTTCGTTGTGCGCTGGATGCAGGGCCGCTTCGCCGAGCTTGAGCCTGCCTTGAACGCCGCCGTACAGCAACTTCGGCAGGCTGGTGGAGGCGCAGACCGCCCGGTCTTGCTGCTTGGACAGTGCGCGTTGGCCTTCATGCATAGTGAAATGGGCGCACTTGACAATGCGCGGCGTACCTTTGAAGAAGTGGCTCAGGCTGACTTTGCTGACATGCCCAAAGATGCAAACTATCTTGTCAGCGTAGTTCTGTTGTCCGAAATCGCCACGCGGCTCGAAGATAATCGTCGCGCGGACATGCTCTACCGGTCGCTATTGCCTCACGAGATGCGTAACGTCGTTGTTGGCTACTGCCTCGCGTGCCTGGGGTCGGTAGCTCGGTCGCTCGGCGTGCTCGCATCTTCCATGTCACGCTGGCGGGAGGCGGAGCGCCACTTTGAGGCAGCGCTGAATATGAATGAGAAACTGGGAGCGCGTCCGTGGGTCGCCTACACGCAGCATGACTACGCATGCATGCTCCGGAAACGCGACGGCAACGGAGACAGGCGTAAGGCCGGGGAGCTGCTGTCTGCCGCACTCACTACCACCCGGGATCTCGGCATGGCGGCTCTGGAGCAAAAGGTTCTAGCTCTTTGAGGAGAAGTAAGCGCACTGCTCGATCTCAGTCTGCGATAGGCGACGGCTTCTGCGCGGCTTGCACGGGCGCCTGCGTTTGTTCGAGGTAGTCTGGCGGAAGCCGGATGGCCGGGCGAGTTAGCGGTTGTCGCTGCGGACGCTGGTCTCTACTTTTCGATCGGCTTGAAGTCGGACTCCGGGCGGGGATATGCTTGTCATCCGAGCGGAGACCGGGGCGAGCACCAGGCCGGTGCGGCTCAGCATGGATAGTGGCGTTTACGCACAGTCGTGGAAGTACTGCCTGACAACTGTCAGGATGTCACCAACGCGTATCTTGCCATCGGGCGGCAAGACGTTCCATGGATGCGGCCCCGAAATTTTCCCCCGGTCGAACGCGGGATGGTAACCGTTCGCCGGAGGTGCCGAGAGTGGATCGGAGTTGCGGTTCACTGCTGCTGTTCCGCCCGCGTCATCCGCAAAGTAGCGGTTCACTACGGCCAGAATATCGTCAACACGGATCATTCGGTTGCGCGCATAGCTCGCTGAGCCAGGCGGATCTTCGAGCGGCATGTCGCCGTAGTCCCAGAAGAAGAACGGGTCGCGCAAGCCGCCCTGGGTTGGGTCTAGCCCACCCTCCTGCTTGTCCAGACAGCCATCGCGGTCAGCGTCGCCGCCAATCTGAACCACTTGCTGGAACGTCGGGCGGTTGATCCAGTGGATGGCTTCCACGTTCGTTACGCCGACGGCGCTATGCTGCACGTCCTCATAGGCGATGGCTCGTTGCCAGCTACCGACGTTCGGATCAGCGAACTCCGACTCCAGATCCGCCGCGGCCTGCGACAATGAGTCCCATAACCCCTGCTGGCACGTGGTCAGGACACCGCCTCCACAGTAGGTTCGCGACCACGCGTCTCCTACTGGAAGGCCAAGCACCTGGCGTAAGTCTTGGTTGACGTGCCCATAGAGCCCATCCTGGAACGCGGACCCGCGGTGAATAATTCGATTGTGGTCGTCGACCGTAATTCGCAGGTGACCGATGGCATTGTCCGAAGACGCGCCGAACATGGCCGCCGTCAACCGCGGCCACCAGGCATCCATGATCGCGGGCGCCTGTGGATCATCGTACGAGCCATTCCGATCGCCGTCGCGGCGGTGTGCGGCATCGGCGGCCCACGCGGCCAAGCGATCGCGCATCTCCTGAGCGCGCGGATCCGCACCGAGGGGAGCAGTCGCTCCCATCACCTGAAGCAACAAGGGCAATGTCTCCTGACCTCGTAGGTCGACGGTCCCCGCGTCCTCCATTACATCGATCACATCTTCGCGTCGGAGCAGTCCACCCGCGATCTCCGCCTCTAGTCGAGTCTGGAGGGTCTCGCTTCGATACGTCGGACCGTAGTAGAACTCGCGGTCGTTCGATGTAAAGCCTGGCGCCTGCTTGTTGTTCCACGAGATCAACCAGCCACGAGCAGGATTCAGTTCAAATGGCTGAGATGCAAACGGAATGTAGCCCTGCCAGTCCCACTGACCCGTGCCCCAGGCTGGCAGGTAGGGGTCAACGCCTTGGGCCCGCTGCGGGCACTTGCAGGAGTGTTGGTACCCAATATTGCCGTCGTCTATGTAGAACCAGTTGAAGGTGTAATCGACCCCGGTGCCCATCGCCTGGCGGAAGGAGTCGAAGCCGTCCGTCATAAATGCCGGGTCGTTCACGCGGCGGAAGCCGCGCGCCGAAGCCAGCTCGCTCTGATACGTGCTGCGCAGCGTTGCAATAGCGATCGGCGTTCCGTCCTGTAAGGTCCCCCGCGCAACGAGCGGCCCGTAATCTGCCGCGCGCTCGATCCGCGTTGAGAGCAAGATCGGGGTGCAGTCCGGCTGTAAGATCGGGGGGCAAATTGGCGGCAGGCCGCCTGCGCTCGGCTTCGCCAGTTGCGTGTGGTTGAAGCTCTCGATTGCCTTGCACGTTCCATCGTGCATGTAGCCCATCGAGCTGACTGTCGGCGTGCCGCCACCGGGCTCGCACAGTTCCAGCACCCACTGATCGATGTTGTCGCCACCTGCCGATGTAGCAGACCATGCATAGTCGGGCCCACGCCCCAGTTGTATGTACAGGTCCGTTCCCGCGAAGGACACGCCGCGGGCGTCGATGCCCGGCCCGTGAACGTCCTTCTCGACGAGGAGTTGCGGCATGAAGTACGCAGTCTGCGGGCCAAACACGGCAATTGGGTGGCCGGCCTCTGTGCGATCACCTGACACGAGGACCGCATTGCTCTGTGAGCTGGGCAGAGCCAGGACACCCTCGCTAATCGCATCAAGAAGCTCCTGCAAGGACGGCGCGCTCGAGTCGATTGGCGTCAGGCTGTCGCAATCGATATCGGGGTGCGCGGCTGGATCGACGGTGCCAAGGTTGGACATGTATGGGAAGGTCGTTTCCGATGTCGTCGGCGCGTCAGGATCGTTCGCGAAATGCAAGTCATCAAAGATTGCGCGCGCTGCCGAAGCGTCGCCGGCCTGGTCAGTCAGGTCCTGCAAGCCGCAGAAGTTCGTAAGCTCCCCGCCGCCACCCTTGCCGAAGATCGCTCCCACGAGCGAGGCGATAGCGACGGCATCCTCAGGCACCCAGACCTCCGGGATCGTCTGGAGGGCCGGATACTCGGCCGGCAGCTTGGTCGCGTCTAAGATGGCCTCGTTGATGTAGGCGTTGACGCCGTCAGTGTACGCGAGTAGGTCAGCGTAACCGGCCTGGCCCTCAGCACCCGAGTTCTGGAGCGTCACGAGCTGTGCCGTGAGGTCGGCTTCCGTGTAGGGCGCGACCGCAAGCTGCTCGCGGTCGAACGCCTGGTTCGCTTCTGACGCCCCTAGGAACTCCGACAGCCGGGCGCGTCCGAGATGGCGCAGCGTGTCCATGACGAACAACCGGTCTTCGGCTCCTGTGTAGCCCTGCGCGAACATCGTCGCGTAGCGCGTTTCACCAAAGATGTGAGGCACGCCGTAGCTCAGGTCGCGAACCACTACGACATCCGCGGTCGGTGAGTAGACGCGGTCGATGTCGTCCTCTTTGACTCCGAACGACGCGTCCTTAAAGAAATCCGGGATGTGCTCGGCTGTGAGGCCGGGAGTGTTGTAAACCAGATCGCCGTACATGGATAGTTGGTCGCGTACGTGCGGGGGGTACTGGCCGGCCTGCGCAGCGGCGGCCTCTGGCCCGTTCAGGACGCCATCCTGCCCGGGCGGCAGGATATTCAGGAACCCTGCCGCGTCTCCGAACTCTTGATAGCGGCCGACTGGTGGTCCCGCGTCGGCGTCCGATGACGGCTGCACGGCTGCCTGGACCAAGACTAGTACGCCAAGGAGAGCGATTCGAGTACGCATAGTTAACCTATCCGTTGATTCGCCGGAGCCTTGGGCGATTCTAGACTGCGCCGTATTGCCTCCCTGTAACAGGGCGGCGCTACGACGTTGCGAAGCCGTGACAACCGAAAAAGTGCAGAGGCGCCCGTCCATACGCTCGCCCGGGCTACAATCCCCGCGCTACGAGCCTAGACGTGGGTGCCTTCGCGCCTACACGCAGCATGACTACGCCTGCATGCTCCTGAAACGCGACGATAACGGGGGACAGGCTTAAGGCGAGGAGCTGCTGTCTGCTGCACTCACTACCACCCGGGACCTCGGCATGGCGGCTCTGGGCGGAAC
>JBKKBW010000007.1:0-10929 GCA_046713635.1 Dehalococcoidia bacterium | reverse complement strand
GCATCGAAGATGCCGCGGGCGAGCAGCCGCGACGGTGCGCGCCGTAGCGCCTGATCGACGGCGTTGGCATAGGTGAACGTGTGGTGCACCGTATCCCAGTCGCCGAACTCGTTCGAGATGTGAAAATGGACCGGACGGCGCGCGGCGGAGTACGCGACTGTCGCGGATAGGTCAGTGAGCGGGACGCCGTCTCGAACCGCCGTGAGCATCGCAGCCAGAGTGTCTGCGGGCTCGCCGTCAAGGATCTGCTCGGCGATCGCGAGGTGACCGTCCCAGCCGGCCTTGCTGCCGCCGCCGCTCTCGATGGCGGCGTCGAGATCGCGGTACACGTCTTGGAGTAGGGAGGCGAGATCGACTGGGTGACGCCAGCTCGACGACTCTTCCATCCGGCGCGCCGCGACGAAGTTAGGCACGAGCGCGGGCAGCACCTCCTCGGCGTACTCCCAGCCGATGTGGTCAAGCAGCTCGAACGCCTTGTTCGCGAAATCGAGCGAGTGGCCGGTGTCGAGGAAGACGTGATCGGTGCAGACGGCGAAGATCATGTCGGCGGTGGCCTTCGGCTCAAGGCCGATGTGCACCGCAGTGCGCACCGCGCGCTCGGCGGCGTCGGAGGAGCGGACCTCGACGAATCGACGGAACCAATCAAGGTAACGCTCTGGCTCGCGTTCGCCGGTGGCGAGCGGCTCGAGGTCAAAGTTGGCCGGCTGGTTGGCCGTCGATCGCGACAGGTGCACGAGGCCCTGATACAGCGCCAGCGGCCGGTCGTCGGGCGCCAGGCTGGGCAACACGTTCGCCATGCAGGTTAGAATCGACAGGCCGGTACTCCAGCCGGACGCGCGATTGCGCACTCCGAAGAGCGCCGCTGTGCGCAAGAGCTGATCCGTCGCGTGCAGCTCGGTCAAGCCGATGACACCTTTGGCCAGCACGAGGCGGATGTCCTGCTCTAGGCCTTCGTTCAGCTTGCTCGTCCAGTGCTCGCGACGGTCCTCCTCGATTGGTTGCGGGTCGAGCCAGACAACGCCATCGCGCACTTCGACATGAAATGACGTGACGTCGTCAGCGAACGGATCGAAGGTGCAGCCACCGGAGAGATCGAATTTGGCGTGATGCCAGTGACAAGTAAGTATGCCATCGCGGACAGTGCCGCGATGAAGCGGAAAGCCCATGTGCGGACAGCGGTTGTCGAGCGCGTAAACACTCCGACCATCGAAGAGCACAAGAATAGCTCGGCCTTCGGCCGAGACGACCTTGTAGCGATCGCGCTCCAGTTCGCCGAAACTGCAAACACGGACGGTGGTCTGGCGTTCTGCTGTGGTTGTCATGGCGTCGCCCCCTTTGTCTCCTGACAGTAATTCACGGCATCCGGGCTCGCATCAGACGCGCGATGTATTTGCGCCTACACCATTGGACCTACGACCTGGAACGGCTAGTCGAGCTCCACGATGCCCTGCCGGACAGCGTAGAGCGCCGCCTGCGTGCGGTCCGCCAGATGGAGCTTCTGGAGAATGTTGCTGACGTGCGTCTTCACGGTCTTTTCCGAGATGATGAGCGAGCCGGCGATCTCCTTGTTGGACTGGCCGTGGGCGATGAGGCGGAGGACGTCCAGCTCGCGCTCCGTGAGGCCCTCGCCAGGCGCGAGCGACGAGTCCTGCGCCACCTCCTGCATGAGTCTTGCAGCGACGGCCGGATGGAGCAACGCTTCGCCGCGGTAGACAGCGCGGATCGCATCGGCGAGCTCGCGTGGCTGCACATCCTTGAGGAGATAACCGGCGGCGCCCGCTTTCACGGACGGGATCACCTTGTCGTCGTCCGCGAAGCTGGTAAGCACGATGACCTTTGTCGATGGGCTGATTGCGCGGATCCGCCGCGTGGCCTCGATGCCGTCCATGCCAGGCATGACAAGGTCCATCAGCACCACATCAGGTAGGAACTGCTCAACCTTTGTGACAGCTTCTGCGCCATCGCTGGCCTCGCCAAGGATCTCCATGTCTTCCTGGAGGTCGAGGAAGGTGCGCAGCCCCTGGCGCACCACGGGGTGATCGTCGGCGATCAGGACACCAATGCACTCCATACCTATGCTGCCGGTTCCCATGCCACTTCGAACAACTGGTGGATATCGCGCAGGCCCTTGAGCTGGTACTCGCCCCGGGAAGCGAACGCGATACCGTCGGCGCCGACGAGCGCCTTCGTCAGTTCCGAGACGAAGATCTGGCCGCCCTTCGCCTGGTCTTTGATGCGTGAAGCGAGGATCACCGCCTCGCCGAAGTAGTCCTGCTCCTCTGCGATGACCTCGCCGGTGTTCAGACCCATGCGTACTTGAACGGCATCGTCGAGATCTACATTCGCCTTCGCGATTGCGCGCTGCATTTCGATGGCGCACAGGACCGCCCGGCGGGCGCTGGAGAATGCCACCATAAGGCCATCGCCCTGGTGTTTTACTTCGCTGCCACCGTGCTCTTCGACGACGGCGCGCAGAACGCAGTCGTGCTCGCGGATAACAGCGCGCGACTGCTCGTCACCGAGTCGTTGGACCATCGAAGTGGAGTCGACGATGTCGGTAAACAGCACGGTGACGGTCCCTTCAGGCTGGCGCCGGTCCTGCGAGGACTGCTGCATCAGACGCCGGAGGGCTTCGGGATGGAGGAGCGGGTCGCCGCGATGCACAGTGCGCACGGCCTCGGCGAGCTGATCCGGCGCGACATCCTTCAGCAGATACCCAATCGCCCCGGAACGCAGGACGGGGAAGAGCTTCTCGTCTTCCGTGAAGGTCGTGAGCACCAGAACCTTCGTTTCGGGACAAACTTCGTGAATGCAGCGCGTTGCCTGAATGCCGTCCATGCCGGGCATGACGATGTCCATCAGCACGACGTCAGGACGATGGAGCTTTACTTGCTCGACCGCCGCCGCGCCGTCGGCCGCTTCGCCCACAACCTCAATGTCATCCTGTAGGTCGAGGAAGAGCCGGAGGCCCTGCCGCACGACAGCGTGGTCATCGACAACGACAACGCGGATCTTATCGACCATGGGCCACGTCTAGACATACCTTGGTGCCGGCCCCGGGCGCGGACTGCACCTCGAGCAGCCCGCGGATAGCGTCCGCACGCTCGCGCATCGAGACGAGGCCGAGGCGTTTGGTAAGCGTGCGCTCCACCTCCGGCTCAAAGCCAACGCCGTCGTCGCAGACGGTCACGGCAGCCTGGCCGCGCGTTACACGGAGCGCGACATCGATCTTCTTCGCGTGGGCGTGCTTGAGGGCGTTGTTGAGCGCCTCTTGTGTGATGCGGAAGATCTCACGCTCCGTCTGAGGATTGAGCCGCCGTTCGCCTTCGATCTGCAACGTGATCTCGGTCTCGTACAAGCGCTGAAGGACGACAACGTGCTTGCGCAGCGTGGGGATAAGGCCGTCCGACTCCAGTTCGGCGGGACGCAGCTCGAAAATCAGTGAACGCATCTCGTCGCGAGCGTGTTGCGCCAGCTCCTGGAGCTTATCTAGCTGGGCCTTCGCCTTCGCCGGGTCCCGTTCGATCAGTGTCGCTGCCGCCTCGGCGGTGAGCGCGGCACTGAACAGCGTCTGACTGACCGCGTCGTGTAGCTCGCGAGCGAGGCGGTTGCGCTCTTCGACCACGCTGAGCTCACGGCTTCGCTCGTAGAGCCGTGCGTTCTCGATGGCGATGGCGGCGTGAGCCGCTAGGATCTCGATAAGCCGCTGGTCGCTCTCTGTGAACTGGCCCGCGCCGTGCTTATCCGTGAGGTAAAACGCAGCGATGATCTCGCCCCGCGAGACGATGGGCACGCCAAGAAATGAGTGCATGTCCGGGTGCGCCTCCGGCCAGCCGGCGAAGCGCGGATCGAGCTGGACGTCGGGCGTTCGGAACGGCGCTGGGTCCTCCAGCGTAGCCGCGAGCAGTCCGTGCGTGCGCGGGAGCGGGCCAATCGCATCCCACTGCTCGCTGGTCATTCCTGAAGTGATGAACTGGGCGAACCCTCCTCTGCCGTCGGGGACGCCGAGAGCGGCGTATTCGGCTTGGACGAGATCGCGCGCAACGTGGACGATTTTGCGGAGCGCGCGCTCCACCGAAAGCTCAGCGGCGATGGCGAGCACCGCGTCGCTGATCGCCTTAAGAGCCGGGCTGCTGGCGCCGCAGTGCGGACAACCGAGGCTGTCGTCCATTGCGGGCTCAGCATAGCAGCAAGC
This sequence comes from Dehalococcoidia bacterium, assembly GCA_046713635.1. GTDB lineage: Bacteria > Chloroflexota > Dehalococcoidia > DSTF01 > RBG-16-68-14 > JBBDXS01. Next base: position 6,734 of record JBKKBW010000007.1, on the reverse strand, counting down.
AGGCCAACTCACATCGGACTAAAGAACGAGACGCGGCAGGACTAAAGTTGGACGTGAAAGCCAGTCCTAGGACGATCGACCGAGGCCGCGCGGGCCTTGCGTCCGATGTGCGCGCTTCCACTCCAGCGTACCGTAGAAGCAGAGCAGAAAGGAGGATTGCAATGGAGTTAAACGAACGTGTCGCAATCATCACGGGCGCCTCCCGGGGCCTCGGCCTGGAGATCGCCCGCGCCTACGCGTCGCGAGGCGCCAGGCTCGTCCTCGCAGCCCGCCGCGACGCCCTCGACGCTGCTGCGCGCGAGCTTGCTGCCCGTACGGAGGTGCTGGCCGTCGCTCTCGATGTTTCGGAGGACGCTGAGCGCCTCGTCGCGGCCGCCCACGAGCGCTTCGGCCGCGTCGATGTGCTGGTCAACAACGCCTCGGAGCTCGGCCCGAGCCCGATGCCGCAGCTCGCGTCCTATCCGTGGAGCCAGTTGGAGCGCGTGCTTCGCGTGAACGTGCTCGCGCCCCTGCACCTCACGCAGCTCGTGCTGCCCGGCATGCTCGCTCGTGGCGAAGGCGTGATCATCAACGTCACGTCGGATGCCGGACTCGAAGCCTACCCCGGCTGGGGCGGCTACGGCGCGAGCAAAGCAGCGCTCGAACACGTTTCGCGTACGCTCGCGGCCGAGCTCGAAGGCACCGGCATTCGCGTCTATTCCGTCGATCCGGGCGACATGAACACGGCGATGCACCAGCTCGCCGAGCCCGGTGTCGACCCCTCGGGCCTTCCAGGTCCCGAGGTTGCAGCTCCGGCCTTTGTCTGGCTGGTCGAGCGGGAGAGCGCGGCCTTCGCGCGGGTGAAGGCGCAAGAACTTGCGATGGTTGCTAGTTAGACGACGATGATTGCGACGCTGGGACGACCAAGCAAAAGCATCGACGCGCTGGCCTTCACGTTGCCACCGGAGCTGGCGGCTCGCGTTCCTCCAGAAGCGCGCGGTCTTGCGCGTGACGAAGTCCGCCTGCTCGTTTCGTCTCGGCACGACGACCGCGTGGTTGATGCGACGTTCCGCGACCTGCCGGGCTTTCTGGGGGCCGGCGACCTACTCGTCGTCAACGACTCGGCCACGCTCCCGGCAGCACTCACGGCGACGCGCGTCGATGGCAGTGCGTTTGCGCTGCACCTATCCACCCGGAAGTCGGAGCGCGTTTGGGTGGTCGAGCCTCGTGAAACGAGCGCCGAACGCGGGGAGGTGGCCGGTCTGGACGCGGGCGCGAGCGTTCGCTTCATCGCTCCGTACTGCGACTCCACTCGGCTCTGGCTGGCTCGAGTCGACCTACCGGCACCGGCGCTCGACTTCCTTCGCGCTCACGGCGGCCCGATTACCTATAAGTACCTGGATGGCGAGTGGCCCATCGACATGTACCAGACCGTCTTCGCCCGGCGGCCTGGCTCCGCGGAGATGCCCTCTGCCGGCCGGCCCTTCAGCCCGCGCGTTCTCGCCGATCTGAAAGCGAGAGGGATTAAGGTCGCCGCGATCACACTCCATACTGGCGTCGCCAGCCTGGAGAAGCATGAGCCGCCCTACGATGAGTGGTTCGAGGTCACTGAGCAGACTGCTCGAGCTGTCACCTCGACCCGTGCGCGCGGTGGGCGCGTCGTCGCGGTCGGTACTACAGCGGTGCGCGCGCTCGAGTCGGCCGTCGGAGCAGACGGCGGCGTCGGAGTGTGCCGCGGCTGGACCGACGTGATTGTCACGCCCAAGCGGGGCGTCCGCGCCGTCGATGCCCTACTCACCGGGTTCCACGAACCGAAGGCAAGCCACCTCGCCATGCTCGAAGCCGTCGCGAGTCGGCCTCATCTCGAGAACGCATACGCAGCTGCGCTCAGCGGCAGATATCTTTGGCACGAGTTCGGCGATCTTCACCTAATCCTGTAGGCGCGCCTACGACGGCACGACGCTACGGGCGGTGAGTGCGTCAAGGTGTCCTCACCGCTAGCGCCGTCGAGGTCGCGTTTGATGACGGCCGAAACGCGGACCTCAGGGCTTGCCGAACGCGCAGCGCGTTTTCGGAGTTCGCTGGCAGGATGATGCTTCTTAGTCGGGCATCGGACCGCGCGTCCGATGGTCTGGTTTCGGTCCTGCGCGAGACGCCTCGGATTCCGAGCGGACGAGCTTTCACGCTGAAGCTCGCCGAGCCCCCTGGTCTAGTTGATCGAATCTAAATGCGGCATCTGGGGGCCCGGTGGGGGTCGACCCCACGACCATCGGATCAAAAGGTACTCACCCGATTATCGTGTCCGGGCACCGGCTGCAGATAAGAAGAATCCCGCAGTCGTGACGGCTGCATTCGCCCGATGTCTCTTGGTGTAGTTTGTTGCGTCTCCAGACCATCGGACTCGTCGGTTGCCCGGCTTGTCAAGTCGGCTACGCCATTCTGCAAGACGACGCGCGCATTGTTATGCAGCGAACGCGCACGGTGTCAATGCCCAACCGAACCGTGCGCAGGACATCCTGGGTCTTGCTGGGCCTACGCTTGTTGGAATGCCGGCACACCGTCCGCTACCATCGGGTGTTGTGCCTAGCCGATCGCTACCAGAGCCAACGCCTGAGACGCAGGCCTATTGGGATGCTTGCCAGCAGCATCGCCTGACGCTTCAGCGCTGTCTCGACTGCGAGGGCAAGCCAGCGTACTTCTATCCACGCCCGTTCTGCCCGGCGTGCCTCTCGAAGAATGTCGAGTCGTTTGAGGCGTCCGGCCGCGCTACGCTCCATACCTACGTCATCGCTCATCGGGGTTCGCCCGGCTTCGAGAACAACGTGCCGTACGTGATCGCCATCGTCGAACTCGAGGAGGGGCCGCGCATGATGACGAATGTAGTGGCAGTGGATCCAGCGCCAGAGCATCTCCCAGTTGGGTTGCAACTCCAGGTCACGTGGGAGGACCACGAGCAGGAAGAACGAGACGGCACTGCCCGGCGGGTAAGCCTGCCGATGTTTCGGCCCGCCGGAGGCGTCTCATGACGGCCGACCCGCGGACGGCCAGCCTGCGCATGGCTGCCGCGATCATCGGTGCTGCCGAGACCGAAGAACTCGGAGTAGTACCTGACAAGTCGGCTCTCCAGCTTCACGCCGATGCTGCGATCCGGGCGATTGCTGACGCGGGTATCGCGAAGTCAGAGGTCGACGGCATCTTCACGGCCGGCTCGCCGGCGCAGATTGCCGAGTACCTTCAGATCGAACCCACCTTTGTCGACGGCACGTCGGTTGGTGGATGCTCGTTCATGCTGCACGTCGCTCACGCTGCAATGGCGCTGGCGACCGGGCGCTGCAACGTCGCTCTGATTACACACGGGCAGAGCGGCCGGTCACGAGTTGGTGAGGACCGTCGCTTCGGCGGCGCGACGACTCCGCCGGGCCAATTCGAGACTCCATATGGAACATGGGGCCCGCCGTCCGTGTTCACCATCCCGTTTGTGCAGCACATGCACCGCTACGGAACCACCGAGGAACAACTCGCTGCAGTTGCGGTTGCCCAGCGACAGTGGGCCGAGCGTAACCCCCGTGCGATGATGCGGGAACCGATCACAGTCGATGATGTACTCAACTCACGTCTGATCTGTTGGCCCTTTCACATACTCGAGTGTTGTCTTGTGACGGACGGTGGTGGAGCCCTTGTCATGGTGCGTTCTGACCGAGCGAAGGATGCCCCGAAGCAGCCGGTCTACGTGATGGGCATGGGAGAGTCGGTCGAGATGTCCATGATTTCGCAGATGCATGACTTCGCGTCGTCTGGTGCGTTTGTCCGTAGCAGCCGGGACGCATTCGCGATGGCCAGGATCCCGCATGGCGAAGTCGATCACGTGATGATCTACGATGCCTTCGCCCACCTTCCGATCTTCGGAATGGAGGACATGGGTTTTCTCAAGAAGGGAGAGGCAGGCTCCTGGTTCGCTGACATGCGTTCGGCGCCTGGCGGCGATCTGCCAGTGAATACCAACGGCGGCGGGCTCTCCTATACGCATACAGGTATGTACGGTATGTTCGCCATCCAAGAGAGCGTGCGCCAACTGCGCGGTGAGGCAGCCGCTCAGGTCGACGACGTGCGCGTGAGCGTCGCGCATGGCGTGGGCGGGATGTTCTTCGCGGCAGGGACGCTCATTCTCACCAACGATGAGACGGCCTAGCGGGCTCGTCAAGGAGTCCGCACCAGCTCAACTGCATTCGATGCTGTTCCGCAGCGCCCGATGGTGCCCGGGTCAGATCGTTCGCTTTGACCTATCGCCACTCTAATGAGTGAAAGGCGGAGCTTGACGCCCTAACAAGATGTTAACTAAGCTTCTGCCGCGAGGAGCCAGACAATATGAACTTTGGACTCACTGAAGAGCAAGAGGTGCTGCGCACGGTCGCCCGGCGCTACATGGATGAGCGTGCGCCCATGCCGGTGGTACGACGGATCATGGAGTCTCCGAACGCGTTCGACGAGGGAATCTGGGCCAGCATCGCAGATTTGGGATGGCCCGGTCTTATCGTAGCCGAGGAGTACGGAGGCGCGGGCCTGGACTGGGTAGACCTCGTCGTGCTCTTGGAGGAGACCGGCCGGGGCCTGCTACCTGCACCCCTAGTCTCCACGGCACTTGCCGCGGCGGCGATCTCCGAGTTCGGTTCCGATGACCAGAAGAAGCGGTTCCTGCCTTCGCTCGCGAACGGCAGCGGAATCGGCACGCTGGCCGTGCTCGAGGGGGGCGATGTGCTCGGCACAGCAGGAATCGCGCTGCGGGGAGCCCCCGAAGATGGAGGCTATCGCTTGAACGGCGCCAAGCACTTCGTACACGACGCCGGGGTAGCCACATTATTCATTGTGCCATTCCTTGCGAATGAGAAGATCGCGCTAGCGATTGTGGAGTCGAGTTCCGAGAGGGTCTCTGCAACCACCCGCCGGACAATGGACGAAACGAAGAGCATGGGCGACGTGACGTTCGATAGCGTGCTGGTATCATCGGGCGCGGTGCTCCCCTCCGGGGGCGAGGCCGCGCTCAATCGCTTGCTCGACCTAGCGGCTGTCGCCGTGACGGCCGAGATGGTCGGTGCGATGGAGCGCGACCTGGAGATCACGACTCAGTACGCGAAGGACCGCATCCAGTTTGACCAGCCGATCGGCAAGTACCAGGGAGTCAAGCACCCCCTCGCGGAAATGTACGTCGAAGTCGAGACCAGCAGATCGCTGATGTACTACGCAGCGTGGTGCGCGAGAGGAGCGCCAGAGGATCTCCCGCTGGCGGCGGCGCGCGCGAAAGCGTTCGCCAGTGAGGGGTTCATGCGCATCGGCGTCGACGGCGTTCAGCTGCACGGCGCCATCGGCTTCACGGCCGAGTATGACATCCAGCTCTATCTCAAGCGCTCCAAATGGGCGTTGGTTGCGTTCGGCGATACGGACTACCACTACGAGCGTGTCGCTACTGTGGGGGGATACTGATGGACTTTGACTACACACCTGAGGAGGAAGCGTTCCGCGACGAAATACGCGCGTTCGTGGGGCAACACCTCTCGCCTGAGGCGCGGAAGGCGCCAAACTTTCTGGCAAACTGGCTGAAGGCCGTCCGCGTGAAGCGCTGGGTGGGCTTCAACTGGCCGGTGGAGTACGGCGGAGGTGGTGGCGGCATCATGGAGCAAGTGATCCTGAAGGAGGAGATGTCGAAGGCCAGCGCGCCGCCGTTGGGTACATCGATGATGGGCCTCCAGTGGGTCGGTCCGGCGCTCATTGAGTACGGCACCGAGGAGCAGAAGAAGAAGTTCCTGCCGGATATCCTCGACAGCAAGTATCAGTGGTGCACGGGGTACTCAGAGCCAGGCTCCGGCAGCGACCTGGCGTCCCTGCAATGTCGCGCGATACGAGACGGCGACGAGTATGTCGTCAACGGGCAGAAGATCTGGACGTCAGGCGCAGCGTTCTCGAAGTGGATCATCTTGCTCACACGGACTGACTTCGGTGTGGAGAACAAGCACGATGGCATCACATGCCTCTTGGTGGAGATGGATTCACCGGGGATCGAGGTCAGACCGATCAAGAACATGGCGGGTAGCTCGCACTTCGCGGAAGTCTTCTTTGAGGACGTTCGCGTCCCCGCTGGGAACCGCCTCGGCGAAGAGGGTAAGGGCTGGGCGGTCACCGTGTCCGCGCTGGCGCACGAGCGCTCCGGCATCTCCGAAGTTGCGGGGTTGATCAGCCAGCTCGCCCAAGTGGTCGCGCTCGCAAAGCGGACGCAGAAGAACGGCCGGCCTGCATCCGAGGACCCGGGCATCCGTAGGCGGCTGGCGAAGGCTGACGCGATCATCGAAGGTATGCGTCTGAACGGCCAGCGCTCTCTCACGAAGCAGCTCAAGGGCGAGAAGCTCTCCAGCGAAACCTCTATCAACAAACTGCATCGGGCGTTCCTCGCGATCGAGTTTGGTGACCTCGCCCTGGCGATCGTCGGCAGCGCCAGCCAGTACACGGAGAAGCTGGGACAGGCGGAGGATGATCTCGGCGGTTGGGTCTCCGGCGCGCTAGGCTGGCCGGCGGTCGTGATCGGCGGCGGCACGCCAAACATACAGCGCAACATTATTGCTGAGCGCATCCTCGGCTTGCCCAAGGACTGATTGGAATTGCTATCTGGTGGGCCCGGTGGGGGTCGAACCCACGACCATCGGATTAAAAGGCTGCCGCGGTTATGGGCCGATGTACCGGGTCGCTCCAGCTTCGGAGAGTATGCC
>JBKKBW010000006.1:0-1680 GCA_046713635.1 Dehalococcoidia bacterium | reverse complement strand
ACATGGGGACGAACGCGTTCACGCCCTCGACATTGACCAGCAAGCCGCCCTTGTTGTAGCCGCTTACCGTCGCCTCGAAAATTTCACCCGAGTCGAAGCGTTCCTGGAGTGTGTGCCAGCCTTGTTCGCCACGGGCGCGGTCGACGGACAGGACGATCTGCCCATCCGCGCTCTCCGGCTGTACGACGAAGACAAAGACCTGGTCGCCGCCGCTGTACTTTGATTCTGCGTCCGGACCGAGCGACTGGAGCTCGTTCCTTGGAACAATGCCTTCCGACTTCGCCCCAATGTCGACCAGCATGCCGTCGCGGTCCCAGCCCATGACCGTCCCTTCGACGATCTCGCCGCGATTTGGTGTGCGGTATTCTTCGCTCTGCTCGAGCAGTGCTGCCATGGTGTCGGCGGGCTGGTTGCCACTGTCAGCGCCAAGAGCGCCGTCTACCTTCGGATCAATCGTCAAAGCGATCGTCCTCCTTCCGATGGGTACGCCAGGCCTTGCTTGGAATGGCGGGGCCGTTAGCAGGCTGTGGGGCGTCGGCAGCCATCATAACACAGCGTATTCTGTCAATGAAAGCAAGCCATCTAAAGCCGGCTGGCTACCAGCGTTCGCGGTGGATGACGTCTGCGGCGGCTCGTCTGCGGCGGCTAATGACGCTGCCCTGTGCCTGTTCTGCCCTAGCGCGATGACCAAGCATGGCGATGCCGGTGATGCTGTACGATTCGGGGATCCCGAGCAGGGTCCTCACTTCGGGTTGCCTCCAGACGCCGATGAAACCGGCGTCCAGGCCCTCGTTGACCGCCGATAGCAGGACCAGCATCATCGCCGCGCCCGCGTCGACGTGCCAGAAGGGTATCTGCCAGAGCGCATCATCACCCGCGCTGCCGCGTACTCGAAGCTTGTCAGGCTCGCGATAGCGTTCCTTGTAGATGTCTGCGCTCGCGCAAATCACGACGTGCACGGGCGCGCGGGCGATAGCGTCCGCGGCGCTCTCGCGGTTAGTCACAAGGCGGGCAAGCTGGAGCTTGTCAGGCTCCTCCGTAACGATCACGAACTCCACGCCCTGGCTGTAACCCGCACTCGGCCCGCGCTGCGCCGTGTGCAGCACGCGCTCCAGCGCGGCGGCATCCACCGGCTCGTCGGAGAACGCCCGCACCATGCGCCGCCGGCGGACTACGTCTGCGAAATCCACGGCAGCAGTGTACTAGACGCAGCCAGGGTGGTACGCTGCCCCGTTGGCATGACGAAATCGAGAACGGAAGCTGATGCGCACACACGCCACGCGTTGCTCGCAGCGCTCGTCGTAGGAGCCTGCCTGCTGGCGCTCGTTGGCGCTGCCTGCGGCGACAAGGAGGAATCTTCAAACGCCCCGGACGAAATTGCCATTGGCGCGCTGCTAGATCTGAGCGGTTCGTGGCAGACGCTCGGCAAGGCAAGCAAGGCAACGCTCGACATCGCCGTGGCTGAGGCAAACGCCCGCCTGGAGGCTGACGGCCGCGACGAGAGCGTTCGTGTCATCGTCGAAGACACGGGACTGGATGCCGGCACCGCCCTCGAGAAGCTCGAGAGTCTCCATGCACGTGGCGTGCGAATCGTAATCGGGCCGCAGTCGAGCTCGGAAATCGCTGCGATCAAAGAGTTCGCGGACGCCAATGACATGATTGTGATCAGCCAGGGGAGTA
>JBKKBW010000005.1:0-1852 GCA_046713635.1 Dehalococcoidia bacterium | reverse complement strand
GTCGATGTCGGTGCGGAACAATCGGATGCACGCGGTGTTCAACGAACAGGGCGAGTTCCTGGAAGAAAAGCTCGGCAAGCGCTGCTACAAGATCGAGACGGTCCTCGCCGACGCGACGAAGATCGGGCGCGTTTGGGCGGGCGGCGTGCGCGAGACGCGCGCGGCGGCGCAAGAGGTGCTGGAGGAGCTGAACCCGCCCCGTCGCAGCCAGGCGCGGGAGCCAGCCGACGTTGTGATCTACGGCATCCCAGCATGGAGCCCGTACGCCGTCTTCGCGACGATGAACCCGATACTGACGCTGATCTCGTCCGGGATGGGGTACATGGGTGGCTACATCGAGGCGCTGGGTAAACCGGGCTGCTCAGTAATCGTCACGACGCCGTGCCCTGAGGAATGGGACCGCCAGCACCACGCAGCCTACCCTGAAGTCTGGGAGCGCGTGCTGCCGGAGACGAAGGACCCATACGAGATCACGCACCGCTACGGAGAGGAGTTCGCGACGCACGCTGGGTACATCGAGAAGTATCGCAACGAATACGCGTTCCACCCGGTACACGCGATCCTCGCGACGCACCCGCTGAAGCGCCTGAAGCACGCCGCTCGCGTGTTCGTTGCGGGCGCCGACGACCCGAAGGTGCCCGAACGAGTCGGGTTCATACCAACGGCGACGGTAGAGGATGCTATCGCGGAAGCTGAGTCGATCCATGGGAAGGACTGCTCGATCGTCGTCGTGCCGAACGCGATGGGGTAGCGTGGGAACAAGGGACAGCGAACAAGGAACGAGTGTTTGATACCAACCTTCATCAACGAAGCGCAGATCGAACCGGCGGCGGACGCGATGGCCCGCGCTTTCTTCGACGACCCGCTGATCACCTATCTGATGCCGGATGACGACCTTCGCAGGCGACTGTCGCCACAGTTCTTTCTCCGGTTGGTACGCCTCGGCCATCTGGCTGGCGAAACATACACGACGGAACAGACCGCTGGTGTCGCATTCTGGTCACCGCCTGGCAAGCCGTTAACAGACGAGCAGATGGCCGAAGCCAGCATGATGGAAATACCATCGATAGTGGGCGAGGAAGCACATCGCCGCTTCATGGTGGTCATCGACCTTCTGGAGGAGTTCCACATGCGCGATGCGCCAGAGGATCACTGGTACTTGGCTCTGCTCGGTGTAGACGCGCCGCTGCAAGGACAGGGCATCGGTTCGGCCCTTCTGCAGCCGGTGCTGCAGAAGGCGGATGCGGAAGGAGTTGTTTGCTATACCGAGACCGAGCAACCAAGAAACGTGCTGTTCTATCAGCGCCACGGCTTCGAGGTGGTCGTAGATATGGTGGAGCCAACAAGTGGTGTGCGGTTGTGGACGTTTCGGCGAGAGCCGGGGAGGTAACCCTGTGTCTGTAGATCAACACATCGCAACGGTGAGAACAGTCATCGAACTGCTGAACGGCGGCGACATCGATGGCGTCGCGGAGCATGTTGGCGAAGGATTTACGCGCCACGACCTGTCGGGCACGTTTCTGGCCAGTACCGCCGGCCCCGGCGAGGTAACCGACTTCCTACATGCGCTCTACGCCTCGATCCCAGACCTGCATATCGATATCGCGGACATCTTCGGATCGGACGACAAGCTCGCTGTGCGCTACGCGTTCACAGGTACGCACAAAGGAGAGCTCTTGGGGATCGCTCCGACCGGCAAGAAGCTCGACTTCAGTGGCATCAACATCTACCGTTTCAACGAAGGAAAGGTCGCGGAAGCCTGGCAGTTGTGGGATTGGGCTACGGTCCTGCAGCAGGTAGGCGCGCTCCGTAACACCAGCAGCAGCGGGGGGTAACAGGTGCCAGCAACGTT
>JBKKBW010000004.1:0-1043 GCA_046713635.1 Dehalococcoidia bacterium | reverse complement strand
TCCCCGTCGCTGGCCGCGCCGCTTTTTTCAGGATTACCCTATACCCTGGCTGAACTGGGATATCTTTGCCGCGCTGAATCGGTGACTCACTTGGACGACCTGCTCAAGCGCCGCACGCCGCTCTATTTCTTGGCGGATGATAGTGCGATAGCGGCCCTGCCAAGGATCGTGGAACACATCAGCCCGATTCTGGGATGGAAACCGGATAGATCAGCTCAAGAAATCGCTGCCACGATTGAGGACATCCGGCGAAATCAAGAGTGCTTTCGAGGGGACACCGTGCGTGCGGCGCGGGCGTCCCCTGTGATCGAATCGCGACTGGCGATGTGACGGTGAGAGAGATGACGCGGCTGCACGAATGAACCAGCCCTTCTTATATCCGGAGGAGACCATGCGATGAACGAAGCGAGCATCTCGGGCGACGTGGCTGTCGTCTACGTTCGAGGGCGTGAGCCCTGGGGCGCGATCCTGAAGGGTCCGCGGGTCGAGACGCTGGGCGGGCGCGTTTTCCTGCTCGGGACGAACATCACTCGCGAGGGGTCGTGGGTTCAAGGTAGGACCACCTATCTCGCGATGGACCACATCACCAGCATCATTGAATTCAAGACGGAGGAAGAATACCGGAATCGCCCAAGGACCGGCTCTCGGCGAAGCGTTTTTCGTCGCATATTTGGGGGAAAGCGGTAATAAAGGCACGAGGTCCGCGGAGCGGCCCCTACGCAACAGCATCGTGTCATGGCTTGGCACTGAGCGATCGAAGACGCTGTTCCGCTTCTTCGGCCCCTTGATGATCGCCAAGCTCGCCGAGCAAGTGGGCAAGGAAGCCCCAGGCTTGCGTGTCGGCGGGGTCTAGGCGTAACGCCTCTCGAATGTAGGGAAGAGCTTCTTGCGGGCGGCCGGTCATGTAGGTGGCCACGCCAAGGTTGTAACGCGCAGCAGCCAGTTTTGGATCCAGCTCGACCGCGCGGCGCAGCAGCCCGACGGCTTCCGCCAGAAGCCGTGCACGATCCGCTCCCGTGCTCAACAGCAGTGCATAGCCGAGT
>JBKKBW010000003.1:0-1518 GCA_046713635.1 Dehalococcoidia bacterium | reverse complement strand
GGCAAGTCAAGGTCGTCAGCGACAACGATAAGCTCCGCCGGCCCGTCAAGTTTGAGTTTATCGACGAGAGTCTTCACTGCAGAGCCGCTGAGATTCACGTACGTCAGCGGTTTCGCGAGTGTAACGTTGTGACCGTTGATGGTGCCCTCGCCTACGGCGGCCTTGCCCCTGACGGAGAGCTTGATGGCATGCCGCTTGGCGAGCCGGTTGAGCGTCCAGAAGCCAACGTTATGGCGGGTTGTCGCGTATTCCTCGCCGGGGTTGCCGAGCGCCACGACGAGGCGGATCTGTCGTGGCTCTTCGCTGTCTGGTTCCTCTGACATACCGACGATCTGTCGAAGTCGGTTCAGCACGTTGTCACTCACCAACAGGAGGGATAGCTACGAGCGTCACTGCCCGATGATAACCAGCCAGATAGCTCCCGGCTAGCTGGCCGCGACAGTGGCAGCCATCTGGGCCTGGTCCACGACGCCGGGCAGGACGGCAAGCAAGCGCTCGACATGCGCATCCAAGGTGCTGGGGCTGACCGTGAAGCGCAGCGTGCCGACTGCTCGAGTTAGCGGAACGTCCATCGCGAGGAGTACATGCGACGGTTCGAGGGTCTCTTCATTACAGGCCGAGCCCGCGCTTACCGCGATGCCTGCTTCATCCAGCAGGCGGAGCATAATACGCGCGTCCGCTCCCGGAAAGCTCATGTTGACGTTGTTAGGCAGGCGCTTCTCTCGATGCCCGTTGAGTACGGCGTCTGGGACGGCGGAGAGGATACCGTCGATCAAGCGTGTTTGCAGACGGCTGCAGGTTGCCGTGTACTGCTCCCGACTCTTGACTGCCAGGTCGAAGGCAAGGCCGGTGCCCGCGATACCGGCGACATTCTCGGTTCCGGCGCGTCGCTGCCGTTCTTGCCCTCCACCGGACTGCTGTGGCAGGAAGGGAGTACCCCGCCGCAGGTAGAGTACTCCTGCACCCTTGGGACCAAAGAACTTGTGCGACGATAGGCTGAGCAGGTCGACACCTAGGCTATCCACATTCACATCGAGCGCGTTGGCAGCCTGTACGGCATCTGTATGAACGGGAATGCGCCGGTTGAGCTCGAGTGCTCGTTCACGCACAGCGCGAGTGATATCGGCGAGCGGAGCGATGACGCCAATTTCGTTGTTGGCGGTCATGATGCTGACGAGCACCGTTCGCTCGTTAATCGCGTTCGAAACGTCGCCAGCGTGGACCAAGCCAAGTTTGTCGACCGGGAGATAGGTCACTTCGAAGCCAAACTTCTCCAGGTACTGGCAGGTGTGCAGTACCGCGTGGTGCTCGATCGATGTCGTAACGATGTGATTGCCGACACGGGCAAGTTGCTGGGCGAACGCGACGCCCTTGATCGCCGCGTTGATTGACTCGGTGCCGCCACTGGTGAAGATGACCTCGTTTGTGCTGCAACCGAGCGCGCGGGCTACGCCCTCTCGCGCGCCGTCGATCGCGCGGCGGGCTTCGGAAGCCAGGGAGTACGTGGCCGATGGGTTG
>JBKKBW010000002.1:0-7635 GCA_046713635.1 Dehalococcoidia bacterium | reverse complement strand
TGCTTGGCCAGGCTTGCAGTGAGCATGTCCGAGATGACGCCGGAGAAAATGGCTGGACGAAGCATATCATCCAACCGCTGGAGGCCCTTTGCTGCGAGGAATGAGTTGACATCATAGAAGAAGTCGTAGATGTCCTGCATTGCCATTCGGAAGTCGTCCAGCCGCAGCTCGTAGGGCAATACAGCAGCGGTATTGAACTTGTCCGATTCTGGCTTACACCGTTCGACGGTCATCGGCCCTCTATATAGCGCATGGCGAAGCGCAACATAAGCGGCGCGTCCCGTACGTGCGGCGCGGCTAGCAGGTGAGGGTGGGCAGCAACCCGGCTGTGTTCTGGAGGATGAGGGCGGCGTCGATGCTGTCGATCGAGCCGTCGCCGTTGGTGTCGGCGCCCGCTGGTGCAATCAGCGTATCGATCAGGCCGGCGCTGTACTGCAGCACGAACGCGGCGTCGATGCTGTTGACGGCGCCGTCGCCGTTGACGTCGCCGCAGATGATCGGGACGGTCGTCGGTGTGCGCGTCACCGTCGGCGTGGCTGTTCGCGTCGGTGTGGTGGTGGCCGCTTGCGTCTGGCTCGGCACAGGCGTGAACGGCATCGTCGGTGTCGGAAGCGGTGGCGTGTTGGGCGTGGCGGTTGGCGTGCAATCGATGCCCGATGTGCCGCCGAACGGGATGTTTGCGGCGAACTCTGACGTGTTGCCGTTAGTGTCACTCGCCGTTGCTGTCAGCTTCCCGGTGGCGAGGCCGCAGGAAAGATCGATGGAGAAGCCGCCCGCGCCATCGGCGGGACCACTAGCCAGGTAGTTCGCGCCCTCTCCATGCTGGCCCGACGGTCCAGTCTGGTCCGGCGGCTGGTCGTCTGCAAGGAAGACTTCGACGAGGCAGCCAGGGCAACTCTCTCCCATCACCGCGTCCGACGTCATGCCGGACAGGATGGGGAAGGCGAGGCAGTCGTTCGGGTCTATAGGCGCAGGAACGAAGGGAGCGCAGCCGACGACGGCGTACTCGGCGTTGCCGGCGAGATCGATCCCCAGGCTGTCGTTTCCATGGATCTCGTTCTGCGTGATCGTGTTCCCGTCTGCGGGCACATCAACGCCGTGGAGGTTGAACATCACGATTGCGATGGCATTGCTGATCACGATGGCGTTGTCGTCCGGGTCGGGCGAGGTCCCGTTGCCGGTGACCACATTGTTCGGGCCGATCGTGATCCCGTGAGAGCTGTCGATTTCGATGCCGTCGCGGCCGTTGTTTGTGACTGTGTTGCCTGAAATGACGCTCCGTTCGTTCCCGGACTGGAACTCGCCGCAGCAGATATGGATGCCGTCCTCTACGCTGCCGCTGAGCGTGTTGCCAGTGATGTTGAGCAGCGTGGTGGAATCAGCGATGCAGTCTAGTTCATCATTCTGAATATCGCCTACGTCCTCGATGCAGCTCAGAATGTGGATGCCGTTGTCGTTCCCGCTCGAGAGGGTGGCGTTGTCGTGGATGCCGACCGAATTGTCACCACAACAAACGAGGAGCAGTTGCACCGCCTCGCCTTCCGCAGCGCTTATGCCGCCAGTGTTGTCGCTGAGATCGAACGTGACACCGCTTCCAGGCGCGCAGCAAGCGCCGGCCTCGACATCGACGGCGTCGCTGCCCGCGGGCAGCGTCGAAATCGGGCCATTGCCGTCGATGGTGATGATCTGGCTGTTGTTGCTTCCGCAGCAGATGCGGCTGACGATATCGAGCCCATCCGAGGTGGCAGTGACCTCGTCGTTGTCGTCGATCTGTAGGAAGATTGATGAATCGATGGAGTCTGTCGCAGGCGGGTCAGCGTTGAAACGGACACGAACTGCGTCGCCATCGGCGCGTAGTTCGCCGTTGCGGGCAACAGATGCGTTGATCTGGCTATTGTCGAGGGCGCAGGGCGTGGCGGCAGAGCAGTAGGTCAGGTTTACGGCGGTATCCCCGTCGCTACGCAGGTACTCGTTATCGTCGATGGCGATGTCCACGGTCGAATTGGGCGCGAGCCCTGCTTGCATGTTGATAGAGACAGCGGCGCCAGGTGCCCCAGTTATGTTTGCGGCGTCGATCCGGTTGTCGCTGACGAAAACGTCTACGTCCTGGATATCTGGCCCTGCGAGGACGGCGGCAATTCCTGTGTTACCGGACTGGATCGTGCTGTTGGTGAGCGAAATGCTGGCCGCGAAGGGAGCGCCATGGATAGACACACCTTGATTTCCTGTGTCAGTGATCGTTACCGCATCGATGGTCACCGCTTCGAGTACAAAGCTCTGGCCATCAATGTCGATGCCGGCTCCGGCCACGTCGCGAATCGTGAAGGCGCCTTCGCCGAACAGATCGAAGACGAAGCCGTCGTGCGAGCCGGTGACCGTGAGACCCGGCCCGACGGCGGTACCGTCGTTGTTGCTGTTGCCGTCGATTATGACGCCGCTGCCTAGGGCATTAATCGTAGTATCTTCGGTAATGGCGGGCAGCGGGCCGTCTCCGCCCTCGATGTCGATGACGCCAGGCGCACCGGGAGGAAAGACTGCGGGATCGAAGGAGAGCAGGCTGCCCAGGCCGCTGTTCACGTCGTCTATCGCCTCGCGGAGCGTGCAGGTCGTGGCGTCGCACACGCCATCGCTTGTGTTCGCGGTGCTATTGACGATGAGCGCGTCGGGGCCGGCGGGGGTGAGGGACGGATGGGTGAGCGCGAAGGCGGCGAAGGCGATGATCAGTAACGCCGCGATAGCGAGGCGCTTGTTGAGAGAGACGACTCCAGCCAAGCCCACGCAGGCATTCCAGCATAGGCGATGGTTAGGGTCAAACTGCGCCCTTCCGCGCGCTTGGTTGCTGACCCCTCCACGAGTTGCGCTTGCGAGGAGACGGGTGCACGTGACAGACTACAGCGCTGCACGAGCAGAAGGAGGAAGTCGATGGGTAAGCTGGATGGGAAAGTCGTTGTGGTTACGGGGGCAAGCCGGGGCATTGGCGCGGAGATAGCCAAGGTGTTCGCGAGCGAAGGTGGGAAGGTGGTCTGCGCGGCGCGGACGTTGAAGGAAGGCGAGCACCAGTTCGAGGGTTCGCTGGAGAGTATCGTGGAGGCGATCAAGGCGTCGGGCGGGGAAGCAACGCCGGTGGCCGTGAACATCTCCGAGGAATCGGAGTGCGAGAAGCTGATCGCAACGGCGCGCGAGACCTACGGGCCCGTCGATGTGCTGGTGAACAACGCTGCGCTGACGTACTTCATTCCGGTGAAAGACTACCCGACCAACAGGTGGATGCGATCATGGGGAGTGAACCTCCACGCGCCATTCATGTTGAGCAAGCTGGTGCTGGAGGACATGGTGGCGCGTGGGAGCGGCAGCATTGTGAACATTTCATCGGGCGCGGCGATCGGGCCGGGCCGGGGGCCGTACAAGCAGGGATACGCGCTGGGCGGCGGGACGTGCTACGGCGCGGAGAAGGCGGCGCTGGAGCGCTTCACCCAGGGGCTGGCGGCGGAGGTGTATCAATACGGCGTCTCGGTGACGTGCTTCTCGCCGTCGCAGGTGGTGCCGACGCCAGGGACGGTGCACCACAAGCTGGTGAAGGGGCTGGACGACCCGCGCGGCGAGCCGCCAGAGATGATGGCGAAGGCGGCGCTACTGCTGGCGACGGAGCCGCTCGATAAGGTGACGGGGCGCGTGACGTACAGCCAGGAGATCTTGCAGGAGTTTGGTTTGCTATCGGACGGCAAGGGTATCGGGTTTGAGATGAAGGGAAGCGGGTTTAGCCAGATCTAGCCGTCCTCTTACCTAACCCCCTGGCCCCCTTCGCCTTCGACTGCGCTCAGGGCAGGCTCTAAAGGGAAGGGGGAATGACAACGTTCGAGTAAGGACGAGCGGCGCGATTGATCAGGGTGCGTTGCGGAAATCGCAGCGAGATTCCTCGACACGCGGTCGCCGATGGCGACCTAGCGGCTCGGAATGACATAGGGCCGACGAACAACGAACAGCGGCGAGATCACTCGATCTCGCCGCTGTCGCGTGTTGGCTGAAGACGCCGATCAGCCTTCCGGGGTGAACTCGCTGATCATGCCCGAGTTGTACTGCAGGATGAGGACGGCATCGATCGGGCCGACACCGCCGTTCTGGTTGACGTCGCCTGCGTACTCGCAGGGCAGCGTCTGGAACGGCAGTAGGCCGGCGAAGCGCTGCAGAATGAGCGAGCTGTCCAGGCTATTCGTCGCGCCGTCGCAGTTGACGTCGCCCGGCGCTGGTGGGTTGGGCGAGACGATCACGCCCGCGTTCGGCACGCAGTCCAGCCCGCCCGGGCCGAAGCTGCCGAGCAAGAAGTGGAAGCGGTCGTCGCCTTGCAGCGCCTCCATCGGGATGATGAACTGGAGCGAGCTGGTTGCGAATGTGGCGTAACCGAACTGCTGCTCCTCCTCGCCGCCGGCGACGCCGTCGCCGCCGAAGAACCCGCCGAGGGGAACGAGGAGGCTCCGGTTGATCTCGATCGACGCGCCGATTTCCAGACCCAGGTCGCCAGCCCCAGGACACTCGAACTGGAGGAAACCACCGAAGCCGGTGTCGTTGTTCTGGTCCGCATCGATCTCGAAGCGGGCGAACGGATTGCCGTCGTCCGACGGCTCAGGTAGCGGTTCGTCGTATTGGACGGTGAAGCAAAAGTGCTCGCCGTCGCTGCCGCCGCTGACCGAGGTGATGTCCGGCTCATCGTCCGGCGGCGGGCCGCCAAAGCCACCGAGCTGGTCGTTCGCTGGATCGGAGTACGTGAACTCGCTCGGCGCGCAGGGCGGCACGGTGAATGACTCGAGCTCGAAGGTGAGGACAGTCGGCACGGTGTTAAAGCCCGCCGGCCCGGCGTCCGGTTCGACGGTCGCGAAGCCGAAGCCGAACGACAACGTGCCGACCTGGAAGTAGTACGTTCGTCCAGCCTCTACCGCGAGTCCGGCGGTGCTGTTCTCCGAGAACGGTTCTGTGCACGAGACCCCGCTCAGATCTCCTAACGATGTCCCTTCGTAGACGCCCACGACGAGGTAGGGGAAGAACTGCTCCTCGGACTCGGCGTATGTCTTTAGGTAGCCGTCCTGCTGCGGCGTCGTCTTGTACCAGACGGTATTCACGAGATCACCGTCGAAGATGCAGGTTGGCGAAGGTTCGCCAGGTTCGTTCGTCGCCGTAAACGTATCGACGGTGTTTTCGTACGGCAGCGACGTCACGTTTGTGGCGCCCGCGAAGTCGTCGTTAGCGGGCGATTGGCCTGCTGTGAGGCTGAACTGAAGGGAGCGCGCTGTTCCGCGCGTCCGCGACGTTACCTGCACGAAGTAGGTACGGCCGGATTCGACCTCGAATGCGACCCTTGGCGTAAAGCTCGCGCAGGCGACTTCCGCCAAGCCGAACTGACTGTCCGTCCATACGCCGATGGCTGTGTCGTAGCTGCTGCCGCGCGTGTCGGCGACGAGGACGTCGTCGCTTGCGGCGTCATAGCGATACCAAACGCTGGAGTGCGGTTCTTGCGAGATGCAGCGGCCGGTGGGTTCGTCGGGCTCGCTGGTGGCATCAGCGGTAAAGAGACCTTCGCTGAACGGCAGCGATGTGATGACACGCGGCGAAGCATAGTTGTCGTTTGCGGGCGGATGGCCGGTGTCGACGACAAGGCGGAGTTTGTTGGGCAGGCCGGGGAAGATGTAGCCGGCTGCCTGAATGTAGTACGTCTCCCCGCTGGTTACCTGAATCGTCGCGTGCGCTCCGGCGGATTCGAACCGGTTATTCGGTATTGCGGGGGCGCAGCTCACCTGGGTGTAGCGGGAACCGTTGCGCGTAAAGACGGCGAGGGCCGATGTGAAGTTGCTGCCAGCCGTGTCAGCGGTGATCACGCCATCGGCCGGAGCTGTGTATTCGTACCAGATGGTGAAGTGAGGTTCGAAGTAGCAGTCTCCTTGTGGCTCGTCTGAATCCAGACCGGCCGAGTTGACGTTCACGCTGTCTTCGAAAGGCAGCGGGCCGCCGACCGTCGTTGCCGTGTCGATGGTGTCGTTCGCGAGGGGCTGGCACGACTGCTCGGCTGCATCCGTCATGCCATCGCGGTCGTTGTCGATGCCGTCGCTGCACGAGCCGGGGTTAGGTTTCTCGTGTTCGGGAACGCTGTTGCCGTCCGTGGGATCCGAGCCAAACAGCTTCTCCGTGAAGTCCTCGAACGGGTCCGAGTCCTGCGGCATTGGCGCAGGGCAGCCACTGTCGGCAGCGTCGATCGAACCGTCGGCGTCATTGTCTCGCGCGTCATTACAGGCTCGCGCGAAACCAAAGCCGAGCCATTCGAGGACTGCGTCCATGCGGGAGTCCTCAGGAACGCTGTTTTGGGAGCCGGGATTGGAGCCGAGCAGGGCTTCGGATTGATCGGAGGTGATGTCGTCATCTCCATCGATGCAGCCGCTGTCGGCTTGGTCGGCCAGGCCGTCGCGGTCGTTGTCGATGCCGTCTCCGCAGAGCAGGGTTCCCAGAATGACGTCGGGGAACGTGTCTTCTGGCAGACTGCGGTGATCGTTCGGATCAGATCCAGTAACCTCTTCCGCCACGTCGATCACGCTATCGCCGTCGCGGTCGCCGAAGACCGCTTCGGCAGGTGGGGTGGCGCCCAGGCCAGCGATGAAGGCGACGAACGCGATCAATGCGGCCATGGCCAGGAGGCCAGCGTACCTACGTCCCGTTTTCATGTTTCAGCTCCCTTCGAAGTGACTGTACCTGCGCCGCTACTTCGTCTAGCGTCCGGGCGTAAACTCGCTGATCATGCCGGCGCTGTACTGGAGAATAAGTACCGCGTCGATTGGGCCAACGCCGCCGTTCTGGTTCACGTCGGCGGCGGACTCGCAGGGCAAATGTCGCGACAGAATATCTGCAAAGCGCTGTAGGATGAGCGAGCTGTCGAGGCTGTTGACGGCGCCATCGCAGTTGGCGTCGCCCAGTTGCGCGGGGTCTGGCGAGAGCAGACCACCCCAAGTCGGCACGCATTCCTGGCTGTCAGGGCCACCAGCGGACAGGCCGAACCGGAAGGAATCGTCGCCGAGCACACTCATGGGGACGATTAGGTGGACCGATCGCTCACCGGAGACGGCGTAGCCGAAGACGGTCGGCTGAGGCGGGAAGCCGGCCGCGAGGGGCGGCGGACCGAACAGCTCGAGCGGAACGAGCACACCGCGGCCGACGTTGATCTGCGCACCAACCTCGCTTCCGAGGCCACCATCGCAGGGCCAGGTAAGCGCGCTCTCGTACCCGGTGAGGGCGTTCGAGTCGGTGTCAAAGCCGACACTGATGCCGACGCCAGGCTCGAAGCCGGACTGGGGCGGGGGCGGAAGCGGCCTTTCGAATTCAACACGCAGACAGTAGTTGCTGCCGTCGTTGCCGCCACTGACAGACGTCACGTCGATGGCTTCTTGGGGCGAGCCAAAGACGATGGGACTTCCGGGTGTCCGGACGGTGAACACGCTTGGCGCGCAGGATGGCACCTCGAAGGTCTCGATGCGCACTGTGATCTCATCGAACAACTCACCGAGACCTGCCGAACCGGGTGAGCCTCCCCCTGGAAAAATTGGACCGTCGAATGAGAAGGGGCCAGCCTGGAAGTAGAATGTTTGGCCCGCTGTCGCG
>JBKKBW010000001.1:0-1382 GCA_046713635.1 Dehalococcoidia bacterium | reverse complement strand
CCACCACCCACTGCAATTCGATCGCGAGAACACAGTCCGTCAAATGCGGACTCTTGGCGACAAGGTTAAGTGGACCAAGTTCTATCCGTTCTTTATGCAGGAGATCGTCGCGCGGCGGATGGATCGGATTATCACAGGATCGAAGCACTCCGCGATTTCTGTGTCGAAGGCCTTCACGTTGCCCCAAGAGCGCATCGCGGTTATTTATGACGGAGTCGACACGGACGCCTTCCGGCCGGTCGAGACACCCAAGGAGCACGGTCTCGTGCTCTATGTCGGTAACTCAGAGGACCGCAACAAGGGCGCCCGCTACCTCGTCGAGGCGATGGCATTGCTGAAGAATAACGACGGCCTGCATCTCACGGTGGTTGACCGGCCGACAGCGGAGACCGTTCTCGCGCTCGCGCGCGATCTAGGAATCGCGGATAGGGTCACACTCACTGGCCGTCTGCCGCGCGAGGAGCTCGTGCGCCTCTATAACGCCTGCGAGGTCTTCGTATCACCTTCACTGTACGAAGGGTTCGGCCTTCCGGCGGCCGAGGCGATGGCGTGTGGCGCGCCAGTCGTTGCGACAACCGCTGGCGCATTTCCGGAGGTGATAGAGGACGGTACAAGCGGCCTGCTCGTGCCGCCACGCGACGCCGGTGCCCTAGCCGAAGCCATCGAGCGACTGCGCAAAGACTCGTACCTGCGGTACAAGCTTGGCCGCGAAGCTCGACGCCGCATCAATGAACACTTCTCTTGGCGCGAGACTGCCGTGCGAACGCTGGAGTTGTACCAGGACGTACGATCGGCGCGCTGAACAGTCAGAGTGCGCTAATCGTCTGCTGGTGGCTCAATCGGCGTAGAGATCAGCGCCCGGCCGATCCAGAACGCGACGTAGAGCGCCCCCAGGAAGCCGCCTGTGACAGGCAGCGCCAGCGCCAGGTAGCTGCGGCGCATCACGCCGAGCAGGAAGCTCACCGCGGTGAAGATCGTAGCGGCGCAGATGATCAGTCCGTAGAAGTGAGATCGCTCAGCCATACTTGTGCTCCGTCAGTGATATCGGTCTGTAGCAGCGCCCAAGAAGGGCGAGGCCACAGCCATTCGGTAGTGTAGAGGGGTTCGATGCGTGGGTCAAACAGCACTGCTGTACGGCTTAGGTTTGAGGTTCGAGCAGAAACAGCACCAAAACGTAGGAGAAGACCGCGTATCCGAAGAAAAGGCCCGGAAGGATAACGATCCATGCCGTACGCAGCCTGCTGGCTATGAAGGCTCCTGCCGCGATGCTGAGAACCGCTGGAGCAGTAAAGAAAGCAAGGAGGCCAACAGGCGTGCTCTTGGGATCCGGTAGGAACCACATGAATGAGAGCCACATTACGACGAGCAGCGCACCGGTAACG